>JAEYUG010000054.1 GCA_023432805.1 Bacteroidota bacterium
GTACTGGGGGATGGATGGATGAGCGCGGGCGCACATCAGACGAGCTGGAACGGCGCAGGCACCGACGGGAAGCCGGTGCCTGCAGGAATGTACGTGCTGCGGCTCGGTGCCGCGGGCATACAGAGAACGCAGCCGCTGCTGCTTGTGCGATAGGGATCAGTCGATCATCCACGCCCCGTCGCGCATGAGCAGCTCGGTGCTGCCGTCGGGATAGTGCAGAACGACCTCGGTGACCGTGATGTCGGGCTGCAGCGAGGGAACGTAGACGCGGTCGATGTGAATGACCTTTTTCGGATCGCGGAAGGAGGCGGGACTCACAGATCCGCCGAAATGCTCGCTGCGACCGAATGCGATATGCAGCCCGAGTTTTTCATCCATCAGCAGATTGCCCACCGCTGTGCAGCCGAATTCACCGAGCACACCGTGCCCGAGCTCGGCGATGTTGCCGTAGGCGGGCTCGTCAATGAGTTTCGCCCGTTCACTGTCGCTGACAGGTCCTTCACTCACTACCTCGATCGCGCGATTGGCCTCGATGCGATAGACGACGATTTCGTCACCGAACTGCACGGGCATGCGGCCTGCTGTCGTTGAATCCTCACCCTCCCAGGGGACGATGTACGCCTCCCCCGAGGGGAGATTTCCGACGACGTTGTCGTCATGGAACATGCCGCTCGAGGCTGTGGCCGTGCGGTTCCGCAGATCACAATCCAGCGTATACGATACACCGCGCGCCGAGAGCGTGATCACTTCGCGCACGGCTGCATCGAGACGCGTTTTGATGGCCATGATGCGCGCATGCACGCGGCCGTAGTCGAGTGAGAGCGAGGGGAGCATCGCATTGACGAAGCCCGGCATGGTCGTGCCACGGAAATTATGTGTCTTCGCCAGCATCTTGCAGGGAGCGGTCGCGGAGAATTCCGTCAGTGCGATGATCAGGTCCGTCGCATCCATCACCTCGGTGAGCGGCACGGCGATGCCGTCGCGTTCGAGGGTGTCGGCATCGAGATGTTCCGGGCTGCCGCCCCAGCGGTACAGCGTTGCCGGGAGGTCGTTGTTGTTGCTGCCGACATTGCGGTAACAGAAGAGCTCGACCCTGTCCAGGTCGAGATCATGCTTGAACGAGATGCTCTTCACCCACCAATCGTAGGCCAGTGCACGGCGTTCCTGCCAGTGCGCAGTATCAGGGGTGTGCGCGTCGGGGATGTCGACAAGGACGGTGAGCACGTGATCCGTCGGTCTGGGCTGGAACACGGTGCGGAACAGGTCGCGAAGTTCGATGGCGGTCATGGGGATGCGGATGCATGATTGGAAAGAAGTCCTCGCAAAGAACACCAGCACGGGGATTTTTGCAAGGCCGTTCGCTGTTGCCAGCAGGGATTCCGTCGATGCGGTTTCATAATCGGAGAAATCCTCGTACATTTGTAGATCAGGATCCTAAAATCCTGTTTCTCACGCACCTGGCATGATGGCCATTTCCGCTTTCAACCACTTCCCCCCGTTCTCCGCGATGCCCGGCACACCTGTCGGGACCATCGGCACACGGAGATTCCCGAATATGGGAATCCGAATTCCGAATATCATGCCATTTGCCGCACACGCGCACAATTGCGCGTTTAGCACGCGGTTTGCATTTCCCCTTCCAGTGCTGCGGGCCGGGTGCACGCGCACGGAGTCAGAACCCAGTATCAGCTGTCATACAGAGGACGCCTCATGAGCACACGCAGAAAGGTGACGATCGACGGCAACGAAGCCGCCGCCTATGTCGCCCACAAAACGAATGAAGTATGCGCCATTTATCCCATCACACCCAGTTCGAACATGGGCGAATGGGCCGACGCATGGTCGGCCGCAGGTCGCAAGAACATCTGGGGTACGGTTCCAACCGTGGCCGAGCTGCAGAGCGAAGGCGGCGCCTCCGGCGCGGTACATGGCGCACTCCAGGCAGGATCACTGACGACGACGTTCACCGCGTCGCAGGGGCTCCTCCTGATGATTCCGAACATGTACAAGATTGCCGGTGAGCTGACCAGCACCGTATTCCACGTCTCCGCACGCGCACTCGCCGCGCAGGCCCTCTCGATCTTCGGCGACCACAGCGACGTGATGAGCGTGCGCGCAACCGGATTTGCGCTGCTCTGCTCGAACACCGTGCAGGAAGTCATGGACATGGCACTCATTTCGCAGGCCGCCACACTCAAGAGCCGCGTGCCCTTCCTGCATTTCTTCGACGGATTCCGCACCTCCCACGAGGTCATGAAAATCGAGGAGTTGACCGACGACGACATGCGCGCAATGATCGACGACGATCTTGTCGCAGCGCATCGTCATCGCGCATTGAGCCCCGATCGTCCGGTGATCCGCGGTACCGCCCAGAATCCCGACGTGTATTTCCAGGGTCGTGAAACGGTGAATCCCTTCTACAACGCATGCCCGCAGATCGTGCAGGATGCGATGGACCAGTTCGCAGGCATCGTCGGACGCCAGTACCACCTCTTCGACTACTACGGCGCACCCGACGCCGAGCGCGTGATCGTGATGATGGGTTCGGGCTGCGGCACCGCCGAGGAACTGATCGACGTCTTGATGGCAAAGGGCGAGAAGATCGGCATGGTGAAGGTGCACCTGTTCCGCCCCTTCTCGGTGAAACACTTCATCGACGCACTGCCTTCGACCGTGAAATCGATCGCCGTGCTCGACCGCACGAAGGAACCCGGTGCCGCCGGAGAGCCGCTGTACCAGGACGTGCTGACAGGTCTCGCAGAGGCCATGTCGGAGGGCTCCCTGCCGATGGGCAGCTTCCCGCATGTGATCGGAGGCCGGTACGGTCTCTCGTCGAAGGAATTCACACCGACCATGATCAAGGCCGTGTACGACGAGATGCTCAAGCCGAATCCGAAGAACCACTTCACGATCGGCATCAACGACGATGTCACGTTCACGAGCCTCGAGTATGACCACACGTACTCGATCGAACCCGACGACGTGTTCCGCGGCATGTTCTACGGCCTCGGCGCAGACGGCACGGTCGGCGCGAACAAGAATTCGATCAAGATCATCGGCGAGGAGACGGACTTCTACGCACAGGGCTACTTCGTCTACGACTCGAAGAAGTCGGGCACGATGACCACGTCGCACCTGCGCTTCGGTCCCCGTCCCATCCAGAGTGCATACCTGATCACCCATGCCCAGTTCGTGGCCTGCCATCAGTTCTTCTTCCTCGAGAAATTCGACATGCTCGCCAACATCACCAATGGCGGCACCTTCCTGCTCAACTGTCCCTTCGGACCAGACGACGTCTGGCAGCACCTGCCGCGTCACATCCAGAAGCGGATCATCGAGAAGAACCTGAAATTCTTCGTCATCGACGGCTACAAGGTCGGCGAGGAAACCGGCATGGGTTCGCGCGTCAACACGATCATGCAAACCTGCTTCTTCTACATCAGCGAAATCCTCCCGGCCGAGGAGGCAATCGCCAAGATCAAGGGCACGATCAAGAAGACCTATGGCGCCAAGGGTGACAAGATCGTGCAGATGAACTACGACGCCGTCGACAAGACGATCGCCAACCTGCATCGCGTCACCATTCCCGCCACCGTGACCAGCACCGTCGACATGGCCCCGCCTGTGTCGGACAAGGCTCCCGATTTCGTGCGCGATGTGACGGCGATGATGATCGCCGGGCATGGCGACGACATCCCCGTCAGCAAGATGCCCATCGACGGCACCTACCCCACCGCCACGGCCATGTGGGAGAAGCGCAACATCGCCCTCGAGATTCCGGAATGGGATTCCGTCACGTGCATCCAGTGCGGCAAGTGCGCCATGGTGTGCCCGCATGCCACCATCCGCATCAAGGTCTTCGAAGAAGCCGCGCTCGCCGGAGCTCCCGAGTCCTTCAAGAGCTGCGAGTATCGCGGACGCGAGTACCCGGGTTGGAAGTACAGCATCCAGGTCGCTCCCGAAGACTGCACGGGCTGCGCGCTGTGCGTCGATGTGTGTCCCGCCAAGAACAAGAGCGAAGTGCGTCTGAAGGCCATCAACATGGTGCCGCAGCCGCCGATCCGCGAGCAGGAGCGCACGAACTGGGACTTCTTCCTCTCGATTCCCGAAGTCGACCGCCGCGAGGTGAAGATCGACACGATCAAGGGATCGCAGTTCCTGCAACCCCTCTTCGAATTCTCGGGCGCCTGCTCGGGCTGCGGGGAGACCCCGTACGTGAAGCTCGTCAGCCAGCTCTTCGGCGATCGCGCCGTGATCGCCAACGCGACCGGTTGCTCCTCGATCTACGGCGGCAACCTGCCGACCACACCCTGGTCGATGAACAACGAGGGTCGCGGTCCCGCCTGGGCCAACTCCCTGTTCGAAGACAATGCGGAGTTCGGTTACGGCATGCGTCTGACCATCGACAAGCAGGAACAGTACGCGAAGGAGCTACTCGCACGCCTCGCACCGCAGCTCGGTGAATCCTTCGTCGACGCCATGGTGAACGCAGACCAGAAGTCCGAAGCCGGACTGATGGAACAGCGCGCACGCGTCGCCGATCTGAAGGTGAAGCTCGAGGAGATGAACACACCCGATGCACGCCAGCTGCTCGGTGTGGCCGACTACCTCGTGCGCAAGAGCGTGTGGATCATGGGCGGCGATGGCTGGGCCTACGACATCGGCTATGGCGGACTCGATCACGTGCTCGCCTCCGGCGCGAACGTGAACGTGCTCGTACTCGACACCGAAGTCTACTCGAACACCGGCGGTCAGATGTCCAAGTCCACACCCCTTGGTGCCGTCGCCAAGTTCGCTGCAGGTGGCAAGCCCATCGGCAAGAAGGATCTCGGTCTGATCGCCATGTCGTATGGCAACGTGTACGTGGCAAAGATCGCCATGGGTGCCAACGACATCCAGACCCTGCGCGCCGTGCTCGAAGCAGAGGCCTACGACGGTCCCTCGCTCATCATCGCCTATAGCCATTGCATCGCACACGGCATCGACATGTCGAAGGGCATGGAACATCAGAAGACCCTTGTCGACAGCGGCATGTGGCAGCTCTACCGCTTCAACCCCACACTCGCCGACGAGGGGAAAAATCCCTTCAAGCTCGACTCCAAGCCGCCGACAAAGCGCGTGAAGGACTTCACCATGCTCGAGACCCGCTTCAACATGCTCTTCAAGAGCAAGCCCGCCGAGGCCGAGCGTCTCAGCGCCATGGCACAGAAGCAGATCGACACGCAGTACCGTTATTATGCGCAGATCGAAAAGCTCTTCGACGAACTGCATCATACACCCGCGGCAGCCGGACAAACCGTTAGCGAAGGATAGGACACTCTCATGGATCTCACCACAACCTACATGGGCCTGGCCCTGAAGAACCCGATCGTTCCTTCGGCCTCGCCCCTTTCGAAGGACATCGGCACCATCAAGGCGATGGAAGATGCCGGTGCCGCAGCGATCGTCATGTACTCGCTCTTTGAAGAGCAGCTCGTGCACGAGGAACTCGCACTCGATCACTTCCTGACGCAGGGCACCGAGAGTTTCGCCGAGGCGATGACCTACTTTCCTGCGATGGACGAGTTCAACCTCGGTCCCGACCAGTACCTCGAGCACATCCGCCGTGCCAAGGCGGCCACCGACATCCCCATCATCGGAAGCCTCAACGGGGTCTCCGCCGGTGGTTGGATGGAGTATGCCCGCAACATCGAAGAGGCAGGCGCGGATGCGCTCGAGCTCAACATCTACTACATCCCGGCCGACGGCAAGTACGACGGCGCCGAGATCGAAGCGATGTATCTCGAGGATCTGCGTCGTGTCAAGGAAGCCGTCCGCATTCCCGTCGCGATGAAACTGAGTCCCTACTTCACGTCGATGTCGAACATGGTGCGCAAGCTCGACGATGCAGGTGTCGACGGACTCGTGCTCTTCAACCGCTTCTACCAGCCGGATTTCGATCTCGAGAAGCTCGAAGTCGTTCCCTCGATCAACTTGAGCCTCCCCGCCGAGAACCGCCTGCCTCTGCGGTGGATCGCCATGCTCCACGGTCGCATCAAGGCGTCGATGGCCGCGACCACGGGCGTGCACAACGCCGACGACGTGCTCAAGATGCTCATGGCCGGCGCCGACGTGACGATGATGTGCTCGGTGCTCCTGCAGAAGGGCATCCCCCACATCACCCGCGTGCTCGAAGACCTCGTGCGCTGGATGACCGACAACGAATACATCTCCGTCACGCAGATGAAGGGCAGCATGAGCCAGCGTTCCGTCGCGGAGCCCTCCGCATTCGAACGCGCCAATTACATGCGTGCCATCACCAACTGGAAGCTGCAAGTGTAGATCATCACCGCACCCTTCCAGGCAGTACTGACAGCGTCCCGCAAGGGACGCTGTTCGTTTCTCCCAGGTCTTCGAACGCCGCGTGCAGGTTGATGCGATGAGAGGAACGTCCTATTTTGAGAGGTTATAGGAAATTGGAACCTGACCATGCCCCGTCGATCCCCGACATCCCCCCTCCCACCCCAGCACACCGCACCACACATCGGAAGATCCCTGGCGCCGTCCACGACGGAATGGCTGCTGCTCGGTGCCTCTGCACTCGTGGTGCTGCTGCGCATCGCGTTCACCTTCCTGCCCGTGGAACTGCGGCTCTGGGGAATCGACTTCTCACGCTACGTTGCGGATGATCCCATCATCCTTGCGATGCTCGTGCTTCCCCTCGCAGCGCTCGTGCCCCGATGGGGATCGGCGTTCGGAGCAGCCGGCGAAGGACGCACGATTCCCCCCATGATCTACTGGCCACTTGCCGTCGTGCTCGCGCTCGGCGCGGGATGGATCGGCATGCAGGTCCACATGATCTTCGCACTGTACGGGGACGGCGCCCTGTACCAGACCGAGATCATCCGCATGCTCGCGGCGCCCGACGCACCGTCGAGTCTCGTCAAGCCGACAGCATGGCTGTCGGGCATGCTCCTCACCGGACTGACGCGTGCGCTGCAGCCCGACGATGCACGCATCCCCTACGTGATCATGGGGGCACTGAGTCTGACCGTGATGGTTGTCGGCATGCTCGCGCTCACGCGCGGCATGCGTCGACGGGAGGCGGTCGTGCTCGTCGCACCGCTGGTCCTCTCGGCGGGACTCCTCCTCCACTTCGGATACGTCGAACTCTACGCCCTGCCCTTTGCGCTCTCAGTGCTGCACCTGGTGGCCATCTGGCGTGCGGTCCGTGAGAACGCGAGCCTCGTTCCCGCAGGGGTGCTGCTCGCGCTCGCAGCGGCAGCGGGCGCGACAGCCCTCGTCTTCGTCCCGGCGTACATCGCTGCGTGGCTGTTGCGAAGCGGCGATGCGGCGCGCGCACGCGCGCAGGCCCTGACCATGGCGCCCGGCACGGCGGTCGTGGTCGTCGCCGCCGTGTCTACGTTTGGCACGAATCTCTGGAATCCCCTAATCCTTCCCATCACCGCGGGGAACATGATCACTGCGGCAGGAGTCAACGAGGGACCATTTGCCTACACCCTGTTCAGTGGCGCGCATCTGGTGGACGTGGTGAACATCCTCCTGCTCTTCGCCGCTCCCGCACTCGCCGTGCTGCTCGTCTCGATCCCCTGGATGCGCCGTAACGGAACGGCACATCCCCTCTTCGTGCATGCGTGGGTACTGGTCACGTCGGCGGTGGCCGCGCTGCTCGTCGGCTATGCCTACTTCGGTCTCGCGCGCGACTGGGATGCCATGGCCATTCCCATGCTCGCGCTGCCCTTCGCCGCCTCGGCCGTGCTCACACTGCGTGCCGATCTGGGCACACGCATGCGAGGCACCATCGTACTGGCGTACGTCGTCGCCTCCGCCGCCGGCGGTGTGCTCTGGCTGCGCATGAACACCCTGCCTGCCGCTGCCGAGCGTTTTGAAGACATCCTCGTCATGGATGCCTCGCAGATTGCTCCCCAGCGCAGCTTCACCGGCTGGGAGAGCCTGCGCAAGTACCGCGCGCATACGGGCGACATCGCCGGCGAGGACCGCGCCCTGCGCAGCATGGCCGAAACCGGCTGGAACAGGGATGCCACCTGGCGCCGCATCCTCGGTCGCGGCATGGAGGATTCCGATGCGCAGGCGCGGCAGGCACGCTTCAGCTTCCTGCTCGAGCAGTTTGATCGCGTCCTCGAATCCCCCGCACCCGAATCGGACTACCGGCACATCCCGCCCAAAAGGCTTCGCGAACTGCTGGCGTCGGTTCTCATCGCAATGCGCTATCGGGGCGATGCACAGAGCGCCCGTGCACAGCTTGCGGCATGGACTCCGCGCGTGGCGGAGTGGCGGGAGCGTCCCTTCGTCGAGGCGGTGCTCGATGAGGGTCGCCCCATGGCATCGAAGGCGGATGTGGCTGCTGCATGTGTGGATACCTTCGCGACGGATCCGGTGCTGCTTTCCACCGCTGGCGACCATCTTGTTGCCGCAGGCCGCCATGCGGAAGCCGCGCGTCTCTTCGAGCGTGCGATCGCGGTCGAACCCGGCGCATGGCCCGCGGTCTATCTGCGTCTTGCGCGGCTCTACGACGCAGCATTGCGTGATCCCGCCGCGGCACTGCGCGTGCTCGAGCGGTGTGCGGACGAGTGCCTGCTCTTCGAGGGACGCGGGCAAGTGCTCGAGGCCATCGAGGTATACAGGACCCGTCTTGCACAGTGACATGCGCGCGGGTCCCAGCTCCGCCATCGCTCATGAAGTTCTTGCACCCACGTTGTTTTTCCAGACATCGGCAATCGGTACTTTTGAATGATGTTTTGGAACGCATTCCATTCGTACAAACGCTTGACCACACCATATTCGGAGTCGTTATGAACCGTCGTCATACGATGGTCTCTGCCATGTTCCTGATGGCGCTGCCCGTCATCATGCACGCGCAGATTTCAATTTCGGCGATGAGCACCCCGTACACAGAGGACTTCGCGTCCGTCGGTACCACTGCCATCGCCACGCTGCCTGCGGGCTGGAAGGTCGACAAGAACGCAACGACCGTGCGTGCACTCGGCACCTATGTGGCTGCCGGCACCGCCACCGATCAGCGTGCCGGCAACAACATGAGCACGACCGCATCGAACGGCATCTACAACTACGGCGCCGGCGATCCCGCCACGGCAACGGATCGCGCGATCGGGTGGATGTCTTCGTCGAGCGCTACCAAGAGCGGCAACCTCTATACCTGGTACCAGAACAACACCGGTGCTGCGATTGGTGGACTGACCGTTGCGTACAATGTCGAAAAGTACCGCGGTGGTTCGAACGCAGCGGGGTTCTCGCTGATCATGTACTACTCGACCGACGGCGCAACATGGACACTCGCGCCGGCCTCGTTTACGACATCCTTCCCTGCCGATGCCTCCAACGCGGGATACACGCCAGCACCCGGATCGACGGTTCCCGTGTCTGGATCGATCACGTTCACAGCGCCCATCGCTGCAGGCAGCGACATCTATCTCGCCTGGAATTTCTCGGTGACCTCGGGCACGACGACTTCGAATGCGCAAGGACTCAGTGTCGACGATGTCAGTGTGACGGCAACACCGCCGGCCATGGTGCTTCCGACGTATGTGCAATTCTCGAACGCTACCAGCTCGTTCACTGAGAATGCAGGCAGCGTGTCGATTCCCGTCAGCATCAGCAGTCCTTCTACCACCGCAGCAACACTCGTCGAGGTCGCGCTCACCGGCGGAACCGCGAGCAACGGCAGTGACATCCAGCCTGCGTTCGCAACGCAGACGCTCACCTTCCCCGCCGGCAGCAGCGCCGTGCAGAACGCGACGTTCACGATCTTCGACGATGCCGTGTTCGAGGGCGATGAGACCCTGATCTTCACACTGCAGAATGTATCCGGTGGCACGACAGCCTCGGCCGCAGCGCCGTCGACGCATACCGTCACGATCATGGAGAACGACTCACCTCCGGATCCGGATGTCGTCGTCAACGAGTACTTCAATTCGAACGGCGATGTAAGCTCCTACGAGGCGATCGAGTTGATCGTGGTAAAGGACGGACTCGACATGCGCAACTGGAGCGTGGCCGATGCAACGAGCGGCGGCACATATCCCTTCGGCACCCTGACCTTCTCCTCCGATCCCCTCTGGGCGAATCTCCAGGCGGGCACGATCATCGTCATCGGCGGCACCTTCTCCGCACCGGTGATCGACACCGATGCGTCTGATGGACTGATCATCGTGCAGTCGCCTGCCAACGGACAGACCAATCAGTACTTCACAGCAGGCAGCAGCGTTCCATCGATCGCCGCTGCGAGCGACGGGGTCGCGATTCGCGACGCCCTCGGCGCCTACGTGCACGGACTCGCGCACGGAACATCGAATCAGAATACATTCCCGGCCAACCGTCGCGGATGGGTCACAGGCAGCGTGGCCAGCGGACAGAGTGTCGGCTTCACCCGCACCGGTGCGCCGATGGTGTTGCAGGACTTCAACAAGGACGCCTACGCGGCCTTTGTTCCCCTCTCGCTCGGTTTCGCCAATGACGTCGACGGGAACCGCGCCGCTCTGCGGAGCTTCCGCAGCCGCGTCATCACGGCGAGCCGTTCGCTTGCCGGCACCTTCTTCTGGGATGTCGCCGTTGCGGCGAATGTGACCGTGACAATGAACGGCGCTGTCAACATCGGCAATGCATTGCAGGTGCTCGCAGGAACCTTCAACGAAAATTCCCTCGGACTCTCGCTCGATGGGAATGGCAACATCCAGAACGGCACAGGCGCCGGCTCGCTGTTTGTCGGCGACGGCGCTGCGCCGAACGCCGTTCTGCAGCTGCGCACGAACCTCGGTGTACTGAGCGGCACGCTGAACGCATCCGCGACCGACGCAACCGTGCAGTATCTTTCGACCGCCGCGCAGACCGTCGTGCCTGCCTCGTATTTCAACCTCACGCTCACAAACGGGAGTACCAGCGCCCGCAAGTCCCTCGCAGCCGCAGCCGCCGTCGGCGGTACGCTGACCATCAGCAGCGGGGCATGGCTCGAGGTTGCGAAGCCGCATGTCATCACACTTGGCGGTACGGGTACCTTTGCCAACAGCGGCCGCTTCCTCGGCAGCATCCAGACAACCCGCACCATCAGCGCACTCACAACACCCGAGGCGTTCGGCAACATCGGACTGACGCTGACAGCCAACAGCGGCACGTTACCCGGCGCAACGACCGCAACAATGACGAGCGGCGAGTATCTGTGGGTCGGCAACCTGCCCTCCATTCTCAAGTACTACACCGTCAGCGCGGCTTCGGGCAGCGGCAACAACGCCACCCTCGTCTACAAGTACGAGACCACGGATCTGAACGGACAGACCGAGACCGGACTCACACTGCACACCTCGCCGACGGGCGTTGCATGGTCGCCGGTGACGGGAACGCTCAACACGACCGCAAAGACGATCACCTCGACCGTGACTACCGTCAACGGCATCTGGGCATCCCATGCGAATCCCCCGCAGGGACGGCTCGTCGCAGCACCCTCGACCCTGACCTTCCAAACGGAGGCGAACTACACGCCCCTGCCAGTAGCACAGACAGTGAACGTGACGAACGCCAACACCGGTGGCTCGATTATCGAATGGAGTGCGACATCGGCCACCGTCGTCGCACCGACCTGGCTGAGCATCACCCCCGCTCCCGCGACCGGTGTGAACGCAGGCAGCTTCAGCGTGTCCGTCACACGCAACAACCTTGCTCCCGGCAGTTACGCGGGCACGATCACCATCACCGATCCTCATGCATCCAACTCACCGCTGGTGATTCCCGTCACGTACATCGTCGAAGCGCCGCGAGCGATCTGCGTCGGTGCAGATCCGATCATCTTCAAGGCCACATTCAAGAAAGGCACACCCTCGAAGACCGTCACCGTGCTCAACTGCGGCGGTGCCTATGGTCCCGATGTGATCCTCTGGACCGTGACCACCAGCACCCCCTGGCTCAGCATCGCGCCCACGAGCGGGGCCGAGGGCCAGAGCTTCACCATGACGGCCGACGTATTCCAGAAGCTTCCCGGCGTGTATGTCGGCAGCATCACGCTGACCGGTGTGCATTCTGTGCGCGGCACGCCCATTTCGAATTCCCCGCTCACCATCACCGTGCGTCTGGAGATCGAGGATGGAACGATGACGGAGGGAACGGCCACCAGCCTCACCCCCGGCGTCGAGCGCACCATCCTGAACGGGCAGGGCATGAGCGTGGCACGCATCACGCTCCACAGCGGAAGCATCTCGAGCATCACCGTGCGTGCGTATCCGGGGCAGCTGCCTCCGGGCATCGCGCGCATGCGCTACGTGAATCGCTACTACCAGATCGATGTGGTCGGTACGAACTACAATTTCGATCTGACGATGATGTACACTGCGAACGAACTGACAACGATGATGATCACGAATCCCGCGGATCTGCGCGGCTGGCGGCAGTACCCTGCAGCCGGTGTCTGGTATGCACGGACAAGCACCTCGTCGCCGATCGACAACAGCGTGACCGTGACCGGCATCACCAACGCCGCGGGCAACTGGGCGATGTCGGTGCCGTACTTCCCCGTGGTCATGCCGATCCGGGCACTGCAGGCGTCGTGGACCGGACTGTCGACGTCCGAGGTTGCATGGGAGTCGCCGCTTGAAACGGCCCCCTGCGGCTACATGGTCGAGCGCACGTTGCGGGGACGCAACGAGTGGTCCACCATCGGCATCGTACCGGGCAACAGCACGAAGCGTTACAGCTACGCCGACAATGTCGACAGCCGCGAAGGCTACGAGTACCGGTTGCTGACGATCGACAACATGGGCACCGCCTATGAGAGTGCGCCGGTCGTACTCGATCCCCGCTCGACCACCGGTATCGGTTCCGCGAACAGCATCGACGGATTCAGCCTCTCGCAGAGCATGCCGCATCCCGTCACACGTGGATCCCAGTCCTTCGTACAGATGACCCTCCCTGCCACCACGCATGCGGTGGTGACACTTCATGACGTGCTCGGCCGCGCGGTCCGCACTCTTGCCGACGGACAGTTCGATGCAGGGACGCACACGCTGCTGATCGATGCCCGCGATCTCGCTCCCGGTTCCTACATCTGCACGATGTCGGCCGGTGGCCGCACACAGACGCGATCGATCGTGATCGCGCGGTAGATTTCCCCAACGCACCGCCGATGTGTTCTTCGGTTTGTGAAGATCACGGCTGGCGGTGCGGTCTGATGAAGGAGGCGACCCTTGCGGGCCGCCTCCTTTTTTTTTCGCGTTCCACGCTGGGATCAGCGACAGCGGTGGCTTCCAATTTGGTGTCGAGTTTCGTACCTTTTGAGGTTGTAATCAGATTCACGATATCTGCATTCCCCTTTGCGTGGAACCCTTCCGACGGATTCCCTCACTCACTCATATACCCGCACCATTTTTCGGAGACATTCATGGCCTATCAACGCATCACACCACCGAGCGACGGACAGAAGATCACCTTCACCGATGGAGTGCTTCACGTACCCGATCACCCCATCATTCCCTTCATCGAGGGCGACGGCACGGGCCGCGACATCTGGCGTGCATCGGTGCGCGTGTTCGATGCGGCTGTTGCAAAGGCATACGGCGGTGCCCGCAGCATCAAGTGGTTTGAAGTCTTCGCCGGCGAGAAGAGCCTGGATGTCTATGGCGAGGATGTCTGGCTGCCCGAGGATACGCTCGATGCGGTGAAGGAGTTCGTTGTCGGCATCAAGGGACCCCTCACGACACCCGTGGGTGGCGGTATCCGTTCCCTCAACGTGGCGCTGCGTCAGATGCTCGATCTCTACGTGTGTCTGCGTCCCGTGCGGTACTTCAACGGTGTGCCCTCCCCTGTCAAGCGTCCCGATCTGATCGACATGGTGATCTTCCGTGAGAACAGCGAAGACATCTACGCCGGCATCGAGTGGAAGGGCGAAACCGACGAAGCCCGCAAGGTCATCAACTGGCTGCAGAGCGAAATGGGAGTCACAAAGATCCGTTTCCCGAACACGGCCGGCATCGGCATCAAGCCTGTTTCGAAGGAAGGCACCGAGCGCCTCGTGCGTGCCGCAATCAACTACGCGATCGAGTTCCATCGCGAGTCGGTCACGCTGGTGCACAAGGGCAACATCATGAAGTTCACCGAGGGCGGCTTCCGCGACTGGGGCTATGATCTCGCCGTGCGTGAATTCGGTGGTGTGCCCATCGATGGCGGCCCCTGGCTCCGCCTGCCCAGCGGCATCGTGATCAAGGACGTCATCGCAGATGCCTTCCTGCAGCAGATTCTCACACGTCCGAACGAATACGATGTGATCGCCACGCTCAACCTCAACGGCGACTACATCAGCGATGCGCTCGCCGCGCAGGTCGGCGGCATCGGCATCGCCCCGGGCGCGAACATCAACTACGAAAACGGCTACGCGATTTTCGAGGCTACACACGGCACGGCACCCAAGTATGCGGATCTCGACAAGGTGAACCCGGGTTCTGTGATCCTCAGCGGTGAGATGATGTTCAAGTACATGGGCTGGAACGAGGCGGCCGCACTCATCATCAGAGCGATGGATGCCACGATCCAGCAGAAGACCGTCACCTATGATTTCGCACGCCTGATGGACGGCGCAACCGAAGTCAAGTGCTCGGCCTTCGCCGACGCCCTCATCGCAAACATGTAAGACGCGCAAGGAGCAGCAGCATGTATCTGACGCATCAAGGACGCCACACCAGGCAGGCACATGTCGGCCTGCCCGAAGGTACGTACGAAGAAGAACACGGAAGGCAGGGCTTTTTCGGTCCCGTCTCGCATCTCTACCGACTGCATCCGCCGACGGGGTGGTCCGGGTTCGAAGGCACGCTGCTGCCCCACGCATTCGATTTCAATCAAGCGGATCCCTCGGACGGTCGGGACGAGCGCGGCATGCGGATTCGTCTTCTGTACAACGACGACATCGCCGTGCACGTCTCGCGCCGCGCCGCGGCGATGCCGTACTACTTCCGCAACGCAGACGGCGACGAAGTCCACTTCGTGCATCAGGGCACAGGAACCATCGAGACAGACTTCGGCGTACTCGCCTACGAGCCGGGAGACTATATCCTCATTCCCCGTTGCACCACGTATCGCGTGCATCCCGACTCAACCGACACCTTCTTCCTCATCATCGAGGCATTCAGCGAAGTTCGTCCCCCGAACATGCAGGAAAAAGGACTCGTCGGGCAGCACGCCCTCTTCGATCCTTCCGCCATCACGATCGCGCAGCTTCCTGACAGCTACGAAGAACGTGCCGGTGTCAGGCATGAAATCCGCATCCAGCGCGATGGCGTCCTCTCGTCCGTTTTCTACCCGTACAATCCCCTCGATGCCGCAGGGTGGAAGGGCGACCTCTACGTCTGGAAGATCAACGTGCGTGACATCCGCCCCATCATGAGCCACCGCGTGCATCTTCCCCCACCGGCGCACACGACCTTCCTCATGCAGAACGCTGTCATCTGCACCTTCTTACCTCGTCCCCTCGAGGAGGATGCCGACGCCCTGCGCGTACCCTTCTACCATCGCAACAGCGACTACGACGAAGTGCTGTTCTACCATGCAGGCGACTTTTTCAGCCGTGACAACATCAAGCCGGGCATGGTCACCCTGCATCCGACCGGACTCCATCACGGTCCCCATCCGAAAGCCATGGCCAACCAGCACTCGCTTACCCGCACCAACGAGATCGCTGTCATGATCGACACATACAGGACACTCCACATCGCACCCGAGGCGGAGTCGGTCGAGTGGAAGGACTATTGGAAAAGCTGGATGCCGAAGGAATGAGGCCTAAGGGGGAAGCCCCCGCAGCTCACAATTAGCTGGATGTCTTTTCGGGAATGAACGCGCGCACCTGATCGAGCGTCATGCGATCCCACCCTTCACCCTTCTGGTAGTGCACGTAGATCGCATCCTGGAAGATGTCGATCTTCTCGATGCGGGCCGGACCCTTCGGCGTCTGAAACGTGTACTCGAGGGGCGGGAATTTCCGTAGCAGCTCTTCGTAGACCTGCATCTCGTAGGCGAGGCAGCATTTGAGACGCCCGCACTGTCCGGCGAGCTTGAAGGGATTCAGCGCAAGATTCTGCAGCCGAGCCATGTCCGTCGAGATCGGTTCAAAGTTCTCGAGCCACGAATTGCAGCAGAGTTCGCGGCCACATACACCATATCCGCCCATGCGGCGGGCTTCGTCGCGCGGACCGATCTGCCGTAGCTCGATGCGTGTACGATATTCCGCAGCGAGCTCGCGCACGAGTTCTCGGAAATCCACCCGACCATCGGCCGTGAAGTAAAACGTGATGCGGTTGCGATCGTATTGGAACTCCACATCCACAAGCTTCATCGGCAGCCCCAGCTTGTGAATCTTTTCGAGACAGATCGTGAAGGCCGTATGTTCCTGCTCGCGGTGATAGGTCAGGATGCGCAGATCCTGCTCCTCAGCCAGACGAATCACCTTCTTCGGAGACTCTTCACAGGGACGCAGCCGCATGCGCGTCTTCAAGTAGGCATCATGTCCGGTGCAACCGACCAAACCCAGATCCATGCCCTTCTCCGCCTCGACGAGCACCCATGTGTCCCGTTCGAGCGAGGTGGCGAGCGCATTGATGTAATACCCGCGGCGTTCGCCCTTGAACACCACTTCCGTATAGGGTGAGGAATCCACACCATCCGGTTCGATGGTCTCGTGACAGCATCCCGTCCCATCGTACATCTGATCGGGACGCTCGGGTGGCATGGCCTCCTCCCCGTGCTCGTCACTTGCGAAGACGAGCACTGCATCATCGAGGGTCGCGACTTCTGCAGGAACCTGACGATTCAGATTTTCAAAGGGATCCGTCATGCCCTCGGGCATGGTGGGAGCGGGACCTGCGGATGGATTATGTGTATGGGGATGCGGCGGTTGGGTCATCAGGGCCTCGGATGGATCGCACGGCGGAGACGCTGCGCAAGAACGATGAGGAGTGTCGTAACATGCACATTTTTCTGTAGCCTATCAATGACATCTTCAATCGCATCGATGGCTTCCGCAGCGTCGGTTCCGGTGTAATGCTGGGCGAATTTGACGATGCTCTCCTCCAGATCCGTATTGATGATTCCCTCCCTGTGCCCCACCTGCACGGCCAGCACATCACGAAACCATCCTTCCAATCCAGCCAGAAACGTGAGCAGCGCTCTGCGGTCATCGCGTGCTCCGAATTTCGAGATCTTCTGCATGAGCTCGACGGGATCATTGCGAACGACCGCCACCAGAAACATGCGAAGTTCGGCCCGATCGATCAGAGCCGTGTCCGTGGCCAGCTCGAGCGCGAGCCGATAGTTGCCCGCAGACAATCGTGCGGCGACTGGGATGCGTGCGGGATCGGCATCGGGCACTTGCTGCAGAGCCGCCTCGATGTCCGTGGCGGTCAAGGGATCGAACCGGACCTGCTGGCAACGCGACACGATCGTCGGAAGCAACGCATCGCGTTTTGCCGTGCTGAGCACGAGCAGCAGATCTCCTGTTGGCTCCTCCAGCGTCTTGAGCAGCGCATTGGCCGCATTCGTGTTCATGCGATCAGCTTCACAGATCAGCACGACCGTGCGTCCTCCCCCTCCTGCCCTGAACGCCGATGCGTGACGGATGTCGCGGATGCTGCTGATCTTGATGCCCTGCGCCTTCGCCATGGCGATGCGGTGATAAGGATTCGCAGCCTTCAGCTCGATCTGTTCACGGTATTCGGCGAGTTCATCCTCCTTGAACTTGTCGATCGCCGTGCTCTCGTCCTCCTTCGACGGCATGGGAAACACGAGGTGGAAACGCGGATGCTGCAGCGTGCGCATGCGCACGCAGCTTTCGCACGCGCCGCAGGCCTCCCATGTGCCTCGCTCGCAGTTGAGCGCGCGCGCCAGTTCGATGGCAACCGCCTCCTTGCCGCTGCCTTCGGGACCGTACAACAGCAGGGCATGCGGCAGGCGGCCGCGTTCGAAGAGCGTCTTGAGCAGTGCCAGCACGCGCTGCTGGCCGACGATGTCAGAAAGCATGGCCGATACCGAAATGGAAGGCGCCCTTGGCGAGAATGTCGCGCACGAAACTGCGTGCTGTGAACCAGCGATCGGCCTCGATCGTGGGATCGTAGGCGCGCATCCCGTAATCAAGGCGGATGGGACCGAAGAAGGTAAGATAGCGGATCCCCAGGCCGAACGCCACTGCAGCTTCGGTCAGCCGCAACGAGCCGGGGGAATCCCAGATGTTGCCGGCATCCGCGAAGAGGACCAGCCAGACCTTGTTCGGCTCGAGGGCGAGCCACTGCTTCCATTCGGGGAAGAGCTGCCAGCGATATTCCACGCTGGCTTCCGCAATGGCGTTGTTGCCGAACCCCGCTGCCTGTTCCCCGTCGATCGAGAGCTTGCGCGACCCCCATCCCCGCACACTTGTGCTGCCGCCCGCATAGTAGCGGCGGTTGAATGGAACGGGGATGTTGTTGCGCAGTGATTCACCGTAGCGGAAGATCAGGCCGGCCATCACCTTTGCCGCAAGTATTGCTGATCGATTGCGCGAAACATCGCTGAAGTACTTGACCATGCCCTCGGTCTTCACGTACTCGGTGCTCTGCCGACCTGCGAAGAGTCCGGGGAAGGTGCTCTTCAGGATCCCCGCCTCTTCAACGAGCCCACGCAGGTAGAGTCCCGACGTGGGGTTGAAGAAGTCGTTGGTCTGATCGCGTTCGAGACCGACGGTGAGTATCGAATTTCGATAGTTGATCCCGGTGGTGTCGTAGATTGCGAAGACGCTGTTTGCGGGCGGCTTGCCGATGTCGGAGTAGTTGGTCTGCTCGAGCGTCCAATCCACATATCCCTGCACGCGCTCGGTGAAGCGGCGTCGCACGCCGATCATGTTCTGCTGCAGATCGCCGCCATAGACGCCGCGCTCACGTGCGAGAATATATGCAGTGGAGATGTAGGCACTGTTGTCGTTGTCGATGAAGTACGGTTGTTCGAGCCGCAGCTGTGCAGAGATCTGGAATCCCTCCCCGGGACGCGGCATGCGGAAGAGTGCATCGACACGGGCGCTGAAGGTCTGTGCACCTCCGAACACATTGCGGAACTGGTATGCGACTTCCGCACCGGCATTGAGGCGGCTGAACTGGTTGTTGATGAGCAACGCGGGTGCGAGTTCGTGCCGGAGCTTTTCTGCAAGCACGATGGTGATGGGCACGGTACGCTGTGTCGTGTCTGCGATCGCGGGAATCTCCGCCTGTACCTGCACGATGGAGAAGATGCCAAGGCGGTTCAGATTCGCCTCCGCCCTGTCGCGGGCTCGCACCGAGTACACATCTCCGGTGCTGAAATCGAGTCGATCGAACACGATGCGTCTGGCCAGATTGAGCGGCGGGTCCACCACCGAATCACGGATCACACCGACATGCAGTCGGGTGCCGAAAATGAAAGGCAAGCGGATGAGCAGGTTGTTGTTCGAAAGTTTCCGTTCCACCACCACGCTGTCGCTCATCGCTCGGGGATAGCCCTCGTTGCGGAGGATGTCGAGAACGCGTTCGCGCTCTGCAGCCAGATCCTGTGCATTGTAGCGTCGCCCCTTGACGAGGAGCTGATTCGAGAAGACTTTGGCGTGAACATCGGCAGGAAGCGCGAAAGACAACCGGTACTGAATCGAATCGATCTGCGAAGCGGGCCCTTCTTCGACGATGAAACGGATTGCGGCGCTGTGATCCGCCGTGTCGATGGTGTACTGTCCGTCGATTCGTGCGCTGAAAAACCCATGATTGCGATAATGGCGTGTGAGGACGTCCACATCGCGAGTGAACATGTCGAAATCGAAGTAGCGGGGTTCGGCCGCGAATGGGAATTTCTCGCTGATAGCATAGAGGAAGGTGGCCAGCCCTCCCGGAGACTCCCTGGTCTCGAGCAGCTCGATCAGCGACTTCTCCTCAAGGGAAAGCTCGCCCTCGATGCTGACCGATGCAATGAGCAGTGAATCCATGATGACGGGACGCGGCATCTGCGCCTGAGCGGGCACGCAGAGCCCAACGATGGCGACGAACACGATGGAGCAAACAGCACACAGCCCACCGGGAGTCCGTTGGGCTGTGCGGTTGTCCATGAACGTCACGGACGACGGAGGCTGCATCGGGAACAATGGAAACGCCTAGTAGTCGTTTTCCTCATCTCCGTAGTAGTAGTCTTCGTCGACCGGGAAATCCGTCCAGATATCTTCGATGGATTCGTATGTTTCATCCGGGTCTTCGAGCTCCTGCAGGTTCTCGATCACCTGGATGGGGGCGCCGATCCTGGTGGCGTAGTCGATGAGTTCATCACGCGTAGCCGGCCAGGGGGCGTCATCGAGCCAGGAAGCGAGTTCCATGGTCCAGATCATGTCAACAATCTCCTGATAATTGTGAGGTCAGCTCCCGGAAACCGCGGTGCAGCCGGAAACCGGGCCAATTATAGCGAAGGTCGCTACACCAGTCAAGTCCGATCACTGCTTGTTTGTTCCCGCATGCCATGATCAGGTCCCGGACCCCGCGGCCTTTGCGAAGGTTCGCTGCGATTTTTCGATGGCCTTGCGCGCCTGGTTTGCACCGCTCCATCCGAAACTCACGGTCGCCTTGCCCTCCAGCTCCTTGTAGCTAGTGAAGAAATGCTCGATCTCGACCAGCAGATGTTTGGGCAATTGACGGATGTCGCTGATCGGCGAGTAGGTCGGATCATTGATGGCAACGGAAATGATCTTGTCATCGGAACCCTTCTCGTCGCGCATGCGGAGAATGCCGACGGGACGCACTTCGACAAGCACGCCAGTGTGCAGGGGCTGATCGATGAAGATCAGCACATCGACGGGATCGCCGTCCTCGTACAGCGTACTGGGTATGAAACCGTATGCCGCCGGGTAGTGCATGGAGGAATACAGGACGCGGTCGAGCTGGAACACGCCGAGTTCGAGATTGTACTCGTACTTGTTGCGGCTTCCCTTCGGGATTTCAACGACCGCGTTCACAATGGCCGGTGAATGTTCGCCGGTTGGGACGTACTTGAGGTTCATGAACGGGTCTCGTCTTTTTCGAGGGGCTTGCGCATCACTTTGAAGAAGAAGTACAGGGTGAACGACAGAACCACGAACCAAGTGGTCAGCATCATGATGAGTCCGCTTGTTGTCATGCTCGTCCTCCTTGCGTCGCGAGCTGTCGGCGGCGTTTGAATGCAATATGCACAGCAGCGGCGATGCCGAGAAATGTAAAGACCAGCAGTGTCCGCGAGGCATCCTGGATGAAGATGGGTGTGGGATGCCCGTCGACGAACCACCGCAGATCGTCCACACCCACGTGGAGGATGGTACCGATGACGCTGTCGCCGGCAAAGGACCAGCCATCACCAGAGAACAGTGCTGCAAATGCGGACGCCCACACTCCATCCGAGGGTTTGAACACCGCACCGATGAAAACGGCGAGCAGGAATGTGGGGGTCACGTACTTGATGATGTACTTGTAGATGTGCGGAATCTTCATGTCGGCACCTCGGTTGATTTCATCCCACGCCTTGTCCATCCCGAACACCCATGCGAAGACGACGGCTTCCGCAAGGGCGAACACGAAGAGGGAGAACGTGCCGACCCAGTAGTCGTATTCGTTGAAGGCTCCTCCTTCATACAACACCATGCATGGTATGGCCAGCAGCAGCAGCACCGCTCCGAACAGCAGGGCCGCCCGACGACGCTCCACGTTGAATTCGTCCTGCAGGAAGGCCATGATGGGCTGCCCCATGGCGAGGGAACTGGTGATGGCCGCAAAGAAGAGGAGGCCGAACCATGCGACCCCGCCGATGGCTGCGAGAAAGGGGCCCCAGTTCTGGAAGAGCGTGGGCATCGTGCGGAAGCCCATCTCGAAGCCGACATTTGCCTGCAGCCAGTCCA
Source organism: Bacteroidota bacterium (assembly GCA_023432805.1). Taxonomy (GTDB): domain Bacteria; phylum Bacteroidota; class Ignavibacteria; order SZUA-365; family SZUA-365; genus JAEYUG01. Next base: position 21,905 of record JAEYUG010000054.1, read on the forward strand.
TGCCGAGATAGGCCACGGCGATCGGGATGATGATGGATCCGCCGAGGATGACCTCGACGAACTCGTTCATCCAGCCTGCGGAGCTGGCGTTGAGGGCGATGTCGTCGCGCTCGCGCAGGTAGCTGGCGTAGCACTGGATCGATCCCATGCCGACCGAGAGCGTGAAGAAGATCTGTCCCGCCGCAGCAAGCCAGACCTTGGGATTTGCGAGGGAATCGAACTGCGGCGTCCAGAGGAAGCTGAGCCCGAGCATGGCGTCGTTGATCGCTCCGAACTCGCCCGCATCGAGGTTGAGCACCATCAGGGTGAGGAAGATGCCGAAGAGAATGAGGATCGGCATGCCGATCTTGCTGGCGAGCTCGACGCCCTTGCTGAGTCCGCGCGAGAGGATGAAGAGATTGAGTGAAACGCAGATCATGAACGAAATCACAGCGGGCGAGCTGACATTGTACATGTGCCCGTCTCCCGACGCGAGGTACCAGCTAAAGAAGTGTGACACCTCCATGCTCGACATGCCGGTGAATACACCGGTCACGGAATACCAGACGTACGCAAGCGTCCACGATTCGATATAGACGTAGTATGCGGCGATGGTCAGGTTCGAGAAGATGCCGAAGACGCCGATGTACTTGAGCATGCGGCTCTTGCCGAGTTCATGCATCGCGCCGGGTGTGGAGTGGTGACCGAAGCGGCCACCGTGGCGCCCGATGGCCCATTCGATCCAGAGCAGCGGAATGCCCATGAGAACGAACGATACCAGATAGGGAATGATGAAGGCACCTCCGCCATTGGCGACCGCCTGAGCGGGGAAGCGGAGGAAGTTGCCGAGTCCGACGGCATTGCCGGCAACCGCCAGCACGAGCCCGACACGTGAACCCCAGTTCTCAGTTTGCTTGCTCATGGACGCATGCATCTCCTGCGTTCGTGATGTGATGAAGGTGGAGGCGTCCCGTCGATGAGGATGCGACGGGTATGGGGAAGGATGACGTCGAATGTACCCAAATGGAGGGTGAGAAAAAACAGTGGACGGTCCGAAAACCGTCCACTTGCCAGACATGCGCTTCCGCTCTGCTGCGGGAGAACGGGAGATGCATGCGGCTATTTGATGCTGATCGACCCGATCGAACGCTCGAACGAGGGGAGAAACTCCGCCTTCAGCGGCGTGAAGACATTCATGATGACGCGGGCGAATTTATCGCCCTTCACGATGAAGTACACGCGGCTCTGCACGTTCTTCGCAGGAGCATAGGACAGGTAGAGTGCGCGCTGCCCGTCGATCCTGGTCTCGCCTCGCGATGTCGCCTTGTAGAACTTGAGATTCTGTTCGACGAGTTTGTCGACAGTCAGGCCTTTCGCAGGGAGAATGTCGAGGTGGATCGTGCAATCCTGGCGGTACCCGCGTACATCCATCGAGAACAGTGCCTCCCCCTTTCTGGTCGAGGGGATGGAAGGCTCGAAGTTCTCCGGGTACTTCATTGAAACGGCGAAGTTGGTGAATGTCGCAAAGGTCGTGGATGGAAGAGCCGGATCGATTCCCGCCGCCGGTGTCTGTTCATGTGCAAGCGCAAAGGAGGCAACCACCGAATCGATGAGCGAAGCACAGGCATCAGCGTACTCGTTGAACATGCCGACATGCACGGTATAGAGCATGGAATCCTTGACGATCGCGACGCGTTCCGCACGGAGTTTCGTGTCCTTCGAATATGCACCGCTGTAGCGTACGGCTGCGGCGGCTTCCCCGGCAAGTGTGCGGCCCGAGACGCGTTCGACGGCGAATCCGGCCGCGGTGAGTTCCGCAGCGAATCCTGCGATGTGCGCATCCGCCGTTTCAAGAGAATCCATGCGGATGCGGTTGACGACCACCTGCGCACCGTCAGGTGCATTGGAGGTGGGATCGAGGAACTTTGCCGCCGCGTCCGACGTGCTCGTCACAGTGATGGTGCCGCCATCGGCATCGACGTTCCAGTTCGCTGGGTATGAAAAGCTGAAATGTACGTACGGGTCATCGTATGTTTTCCACTCGGTGATGGGCGCGATGTCCGTGCGCGACTGACACCCGGGCAGCACTGCGGCGCAGAGGATGGCAAGGGATGGCAGAACCGCCTGCCAGCGGGTGCGGGACCGTGGAATCGTCGTGAGGTTCATGCTGCCTCCAGGCGTGACATGAGAGTAAGAGATGTTATTGTCCGAGAAGTTCGAGACCCTTTCGGGCATCCTTGTTCTTCGGGTCGAGTTTGAGCACAGCCTTGTATTCGCGGATGGCATCGTCGCGCCTGCCTGACAAGGCCCACGCCTGGGCACGCCAGAGACGGGTCTGCGGGTTGTCGTCCTTGAGTTTGATCGACGTGGTCAAGGCCTCGATCGATTGCGCATACTTCTTGTCGAGGAGCAGCGAGAAGCCGACCATGCTGAATGCCTCCGCACGTTCACCACGGTACTTCTCCTCCGATCCCGTCGTGAGGGTGATGACGGATTCATACTCGCGGTGGGCTTCACGCGTGGAATCCATCTGTGCGTAACACCGCGCAAGGAACAGATGTCCCTGCACGTATTCGGGTTTCAGGATGATGACGGCCACCAGTGCGATGCGGGCGGCTTCCCACTTCGTCTGTGCCATGTTCGACAGTGCGTAGTTGACATAGGCGCTGACTGCGTGGGGATCGAGACGGAATCTGCGTTCGAACGTCGCGGCCGCGCGTTCGTAGTTGCGCATGCGCATGAAGACGGATCCGAGCTCGCCGAGAGCATCACCGTCGGTGGAGTCTTTCGCGAGAGAGTCTTCATAGACGGACACGGCGAGGGAATCACGACCGGATTGGACGATTGCGCGCGCGAGTTGATGCAGATCGTCTCTGCTCAGCGTGTCGACAGTGCGCAGCCGCGCGTAGGCGTCGATTGCGCGCTGCCATGCGGAGGCTGCGTATGCAACATCGGCAAGAACGCGCAACGCGCGCATGTGCTGCGGCTGGGCTACGAGGACCTGTTCAGCGACCGCTTCAGCAGCCTTGAACTGCCGGCTCGCGTAGAGAGACTCCATGTAAAGAGGACGAATGTCCGTTGCCGCTGGGTTCGCGGTCAGGTAGCGACCCAGCCATGTGGCGGCATTCCCCGGTTGTCGGGCGGCGAAGAACAGCTTGCCGAGATCAAGCATGGCGGCGGTGTTGGTGGAATCCTGCCGCAGCAGCACGAGATACATGTCACCTGCATCGCCGTAGCGCTGATCCTTGATGTAGCATCGGGCCAGCTTATAGCGGATGTCGGGACGGATGGAATCGAGACCGAGTGCCTTTTCGTATTGCAGGGCAGCCATCGTGGGGATGTTCTGCTTGAAGTACGTGTCTGCCAGTCCCTCCCAGGTACGTGCATCGCTCGGCGCGAGTTCGGTGGCCTGTGTGTAGATCACGGTGGCACGGTCGGTGGAGTCGACGGTAGTGTACAATCGGCCGAGCTGCAGCAGTATGGCGAGCTCTTTCGGGTTGCTCCTGAGTGCCTTTCGAAGTGTTGCTATGCTGTCGAGCGCAGTGTCTTGTGCCGAGACGTGCATCGCAATGCACGGGGCGAGCATCAGAGTCAGCACGATTGCAACCGAGCGTGTGTGGAAGTGATTCATTACTCTTCTGGCTGTTGGAGTGATACCAGTCGAACCGGCATGGTGGCGGGCACAAGCCCTGCATTGAGGAACACCTTCTGCCCGGGCGCGCTTGCCATGTAGGTCGCGAAACCGGAAGGCACACCGCGTGATTCCGTCCGCACATAGACATGGACGGGATAGTGCAGGGGATAGATGCCCATGTGGATGTTCGCCTGATGCAGGGCCGCGGTCACGGTCGAGCCAGTGGAGTCGATCGTGCGCACGGCGAGCACGCGCACGGTGCGTGCGGTATCGCGCAGCGATGCAACGGATACGATCCCGAGCGCCCCGCGATGTGTGCCGACATAATCGAGCACGTTGCGGTGGGAATCTGCAACGCATGCAAGGTGGGGATCGCCGTCGAGGGTGAGGAAGGTGCGCATGAGGAGTTCACAGGTTCCGCTGTTGCGTCCGGTGAGTGCGGGGAGGATGCTTCCGCTGTAGGTTGCGCGTGAGAGCGAAGCCCAATCCGTGGTGCGACCTGAAAAGACATCCCTCAATTCATTGATCGAGATGGACGCGATGGGATTGTCGGGATGGACGATGACGCCGAGCGCGTCTTCCGCCATGACGATTTCGGTCAGTGCGATGTCCGCCTTCCCGGCGACGCGGCGTTCTTCGGAATTGAGCGCCCGGTCGACGCAGATGAAGCGGACGGAGTCGTTGAGGAATTGGACGATGGCGTCGCGGGTGCTTGTGGCGATGAGGGAAACGCGGGCGTCAGGGTAGAGTCGTTCGAACTCCTCCTCCTGTCGGAGCATGACGGCATGCTGCGATTCGCAGACGAGCCCCAGCATCGTGCCTCGAGTCGGGAGTTCCTCCTGCTCCTGTGCACACGAGGCGAGCAGGAGCGGGAGGATGACGGCCACGGTGCGGAGGCTACGCATTACCGTCCTCCCGATGTTGTGCACGAATCCTGGTTGTGATCGCACGGTAGATGGCAAGCAGCAGCAGCACCACACCGAAGGTCACGCGGAAATGAATGGGGAACGCACTGGTATCGACGAATCCCGCGAGGACCGCGACGCCAAAGGTGCCGGCAATCACTGCGACGGAATAGCCGAGCACAGTCCCGATCAACGATGCTGCCGGCAGTGTCATTGCCCGATATCCTTCAGTCTGAATTTGAAGGGGATGGAGATCCAGACGTCGATGGGTTTTTTCTGCTGCAGTGCAGGTGTGAACACCCACTGCATTGCAGCATCGATCGCCGCCTGGTTGAAGATCTCGGCATCGCTTTTCATGATCTTTGCCTTTCGGGCCTTCCCTTCCTTGTCGACCCAGACCTGCACGTAGACATTGCCCTCGAGACCGGCGCGTTGTGCGATGTCGGGATACTTCGGAGGCACCTGCTTGACGACCACGGGTTCCTTCTCGTAGGCGACGAAGTCGGGCGGGGGACCGTCGTCGAGTTTGACATCCTTCTGCATGTTTTCGTCGATCTTCAGATCCTTTTCGATCTGGGTGCCGCCACCGGTACCTTCACCAACGGGGCCGGCGACCTGGCTCATTTCCGCCTGGGTGGCGATGGTCTGTTCGGGACTGATCTCTGCGTCGGGAACGGGGATCGGGATACCGATGGTGGGTTTGACTGCGGGGCCCGACACGGCGATCGCGGGTGCCGACGCATTGTCTGAAATCGATGGGGGCGGACCGAGTTCGCTGTATTTGAGGATGCGGACAGTGACGGTCGGCTCCTCCTCGGTCTGCAGATAGATCGTCAGCCAGTACCCGCCGACGCCGATGAAGTGGAACAGAATGGCGAGGATGAGTGCGAGACGCAGATGCTTCTTGTAGTTCTTCTTGAGATCGATGGCACCGTATTCGCCGGTGGCCACGGCAAGTTCATGCATGTAGCCTCCCTACACCGCCGCCTTCGCGATTGCGGCCTTGTCTGCTTCGAGCATGGGCGCAAGCGTGAATCGGGTGATGTTCGCAAGATTGAGTTCATCCATAACGTCCACCATCATGATATACTTGCCTTCGCGGTCCACCTTGAGGAGCGTGACCAGCTTTGGATTGGCGCGGTTGCGCTCGATGAGCAGGGGGCGCAACTCCTTGAATGTGATTTTCTGCACGTCCTCCGTACCAAGATTCCAGTAGATGGATCCGTCGGTGGTGACACGCAGCGTGAGGAGATTCGATTCGGCCACCTCGACCTTCGTGTCGGAGTCGGGCGGAAGATTGATCTCCATGGTCTGCGGTTTGGAGAACACGGTCGTGAGCATGAAGAAGGTCAGGAGGAGGAAGGCGACATCCACCATTGGCGTCATGTCGACACGTACCGAGGTACGACGTTTCTTCTTCTTCTTGCCTTTGGCAACTTTGGGTTCACCTACATCAGCACCAGCCATTGCGTCCTCCGTCAGCTGCGTTCAAGATCGGTCACGAGATTGAAGCGCGTGATACGCGTCTTCTGCAGAATGGTCATCACATCTTCGATGGGCCCATACGGAGCATCCTTGTCGCCCTTGATCACGGTGCGGAGCTTGGGATTCATGATGCGGGCCTGGATGAGCAGATCGGTCAGTGCCTTCTGATCGACCTCTACACTGGCGGCATTGCGTGCCGACTCACCAAAAAGCCGTACACGAAGACCGACGGCATCGACGCCCAGGCGGATGAGACCGTCATTCGTGACGGTGATGACCATCACATCGGATTCGGGCAGCTTGAAGGCGGAATGCGACGACGGCAGGGTGATCTGCACATCTTCGGGAGCCTTGAACTGCGTGGTCAACATGAAGAACGTCAGTAGCAGGAAGGCCACATCCACCATCGGTGTCATGTCCATCTTCACCCCGACGCGCTTCTTCACAGGTTTCTTCATCGCAGACTCTCCTTGGTCAGGGGTCGGATCATTGATGGGTCTGGCGATACGCGAGCGACTGCACGATCGAGTAGCTAGCCTCGTCGATCATGTACGTGAAATTGTCGACTTTCGTGACGAAGAAGTTGTACGCGATGATGGCCGCGATGGCGGCGATGAGTCCACCCGCCGTGTTGATGAGCGCTTCGGAGATGCCGATCGACAGCTGCACTGCATCTGGGGCACCAGCATTTGCGAGAGCAGCGAAGGCGCGGATCATGCCGATGACGGTCCCGAGCAGACCGACCATCGTGGAAATGGAGGCGATCGTGGAAATCGCGACGAGGTTCTTCTCGAGCAGTGGGACTTCGAGCATCATGGCCTCCTCGATGGCATGCTGCACGTCTTCCATCACTTCCTTCTGCGCCCGCGTGTCGCCACTGTTCTTCAGGAACCGGTAGCGGTCCAACCCTGTGCGCAGCACATTCGCAAGGGAACCACGCTGCGTGTCGCACAGCGCGATGGCCGCATCGACATTGCTCTGATTGATCTCATGTTGCACTGCACGCAGAAAGGTCGTCAGCGAACCGCGGCCCTGGGCTTTGCGCAATGAAAAGAGGCGTTCGACGATGAAGGTGGCGACCATGATCGTCAGCACGAGGAGGCCGATGACAAGCGGACCTCCGTCGCGAATGAAGGGCGGAAGAAAAAACTCGTAGATGGTATACGAGATCGCGAACGCGACCACAATCAGGATGGTGATGAAGAGGGACTGTTTCATGAGAACGCCTGATGATGTGACTGTGTGGTTTGAAGACCTGGGTTATACCTGCAGGAGGGCCAGAGCAGCGGAACGTGATTCCTCGACATCGACAACACGAGTCAGACTCGTGAGCACGAATACATTGAGCACGCGCTGATCGAGGCCGCACAACACCACGCGCCCGCCCTTTGAACTGTACAGACGGTGAATGCCGACCATGGCACCGAGTCCCGCGCTGTTCACAAACGAGGTATTCGACAGATCCACGATGAGCCTGCGGTTCCCCTGTTCGATCAAATCGAGCGCCGCGCGTGTAAGTTCATCGGTCTCGAATCCGCCGATGATCGAGCCACGCGCTTCGATGATCGCGATGCCGAGCTTGTTCCGTGTTGTGATTTTCAGTGCCATCGTGCACCATGTCACGCAAGCATGGTGCCAACCATGTTTGTCGCGATATCGTGCCGAATTGTGCGGATAGCGCCGCGCAGCATCGTGCATTCTGCACGATGGCAAGGAGGAAGGATCAGATCGGGAGCTGTAAGGGATTCAAGGGCAAGGGGATGCCGGGATCATGCATTCTGCAATGCACGTTGCACATCGCCTGCATAGGGGGGAAGCATCGCAGGCGCAGGCTCCGCTGTCGGGAAGGTGCGCGCTACAATCCGTACTTCTTGCGTTTGCGATACAATGTGGCGGGATCGATGGCCAGTGTGCGTGCTGCTTCATCGAGGTCGGTGGCGTGCTGCAGTACCGTGACAATATGCAGCTTCTCAACCTCCTCGAGCGTCATGGCGTGCACAGGACGCTCGCTCGAAGTACGCAGCTCGAGCGGGAGAGCATCCAGACCAATGCAGCCGTCACTTGCCAGCAGCACGGCACGTTCGATGACATGCTGCAGCTCACGGACGTTGCCATTCCACCGGTAGGCCCTCAACGCGCGCTGGGCGTCGCCATCGATCGTTGGTGGATCATCCGGAGCGTACTGTGTCAGGAAATGCTCGACGAGAAACGGTATGTCTTCCGGACGCTCTCGCAGTGCTGGAAGCTTGATGCGTACGGCATTGAGTCGGTAGAACAAGTCGTCCCTGAAAGTGCCTTCCCGCAGCGCTTCATCGAGATTGCGGTTGGTCGCGGCGATCACACGCACATTCACCTTCCGCGTGGCACTTTCCCCCACCCGCTCGAACTCTCCGCTCTGCAGCACGCGCAGGAGCTTGGCCTGAATCTGTGGAGTCATCTCCGCGATTTCGTCGAGAAGGATCGTCCCGTTGTGTGCAAGTTCGAAGCGGCCGACACGGTCCTTGATTGCACCTGTGAAGGACCCCCGCACGTGTCCGAACAACTCGCTCTCGAGCAGCTGTTCGGGGAGTGCCGCACAGTTGACCTTGATAAAGGCGGCTGCCGCCCTGCTGCTGCGGGCGTGGATGAAATGTGCGAACACCTCCTTGCCCGTCCCGCTCTCGCCTTCGAGCAATACGCTGATCGTACTGTCTGCAACGCGTGCGGCAAGATCGAGTTGCTCGCGCATGACGACGCTGCGTGTCACGATGTCGCCCGCGCCGCGCGCAGCACGCAATTCTCGTCGCAGCTCCCGCACCTCTTCGGCAAGCCTGTGATGCTCGAGGACCTTGGTGGCGAACATCTGAAGCTGATTGTAGTCGAACGGTTTCTGCAGATAGTCGTAGGCTCCCTTGCGGACCGCCTCGATCGCGGATTCGATGGACCCGTGCGCCGTGATGATCACGGTTGTCGTCGACGGCGACAATGCACGGATGCGCGCGAGAACTTCGATCCCGTCAATCGGAGCCATCTTGAGATCGACGAAAGCGAGATCGAACACGCTGGTCCGAACAGCTTCGATCGCCTCGAGCGGTTGGGAAAACAGATGCGTGTCGTAACCGAGCGCATCGAAACAGATGCCGATTGTGTTGAGGATGTGGACTTCATCGTCGACGACAAGAACGCGCGCGGAAGTGCTCATGATGCCGATGGACTCTCGCTGGGGATGGTGAAGGTGAACGTGCTCCCAACGCCGAGATCACTCGCAGCGTGGATCTCCCCACCGTGCGCCTCGACGATCCGTCGTGCAATGGCGAGTCCCAGACCGACACTTCCCGGCGTACTCTCGTCGTCCTGCTTGATCTGCACGAACGGCTCGAAGATCGATTCCAACGCGTTGGGCGGGATGCCTCTTCCAGAATCCTGGACACTGACCCGCAGCATTGCGGCGCCATGCGATGCCGCGATCTGAATGACTCCTCCCCTTCCGGTGTAGCGCAGCGCGTTGCTGACGAGATTCGTCACAACCCACGCAAGCTTGTGCGGATCAACTTTCAGGTGCGGAAGGTCCAAGGGAATATCTGTCACAAGCGCAATCCCTCGCGCCTCAAACTGCAGCAGAAGGGGATCCACCGCTTCACGCACGATCGACGTCAGATCGGTTTCGATGGGTGCGAGCCTGTCCTGTCCGGATTCCAGCTTCGAGAGATCGAGCAGCTCCTGCACGAGTTTGCGCAGGCGCCCCGTGTCGGCCTTTGCTGCGACGAGCAGATCCTGCTGGCGTGGATTGAGATCACCGAGTACGTTCTGCTGAAGGATATCGACCGTCATATTGATCGACGTGAGGGGTGTGCGGAATTCATGCGACACTGCGGCAAGGAACTCCGACTTCATGCGATCGATCTGTGTGAAGCGCGTGACGTCCTGCAGCAGCGTCACCACCCCGGGCAATGTACCGGTGACCGAGGGTATCATACGGTGGCGAGGCCGAAAATACTGCGCCTCCTCCCCACTGCCGAGCACGAGCAGATCCATCACAACCGACTGCTCATCGATGTGTTCCGAAGCCGAGAGTCGTGAGGCCCAGCGTGCATCGGAGACGACATCCCGTACGAAGCACCCCACAGGTTCCCGAGATGCAGCGAAGGGGATCGTCTTTCGAGCTGCGTCATTGAGCATCACGATCCGTCCCGTGTCGTCGGTGACGATGATGGGATCGGAGATGCTTGTAATGATCGCCTCCGACGTGCGCTTCTCGGAAATGAGCTTCTGCACATTCATCTCCTCGTACATGCGCAACCGTTCGGTCATCTTGTTGAACTCCCTGCTCAGTTCACCGATCTCATCATCGCTGCGCAGATCGATCTTCTGCTCGAGTGCACCCTGCCCGATGTGTCTGACCGATTCCGTCAATACGGAAACGGGTCTGACGATGCTGCGCGTGAAATACACGCTCGCACCAAAACTCAGCAGAATACTCACGATCGATGCGAAGAGGATGACCGTGGAGGCTTCGAGAGAGCGGGAACGTCCACGCTGATCCGCCAGGTGGATCGCGTTCTGATTGACTTCGAGGAGATGGAAGCAATGCTCTTTGAGTCGTTCGATCGTTGGCCGAACCACGGAAAATTGGAAGTTCCTGGCCATGAACAGAGGAACACCACGCTCCATCATTGCCAGCAGGGTATCGCTCTCATGCTGGAAGTCGCGATACGTGGTCATGATGCTGTCGAGAATCAACGGTTCGGCGGGCAGCGCGATGGCAGTGAGAGCGAGTTCGTACCCTCGAAGGAATTCGTCACGATTCTCTCTCAGCATCATCGTGGCAAGATCGATATCGCCGACGAACATCGAGATCTGCGCGTTCTCCTGCCGCTGCACTGCCTTGACCATCGTCTCCGCAGCGATGACGCTGTTGTAGTTCTCCCTGAGAATCGTACCGACCGTGTCGCCGAGCTGCGAAAGGGTCACCAATGCGATCACCGACGTCAGAACGCTGAACAGCACGATGACGGCGTATCCCAATCCGACCTTGTTGCGGAGGCTGGCCACGGATGATCGTCCCTTCTACGTGACTGCAATCACTCGCAGTTGCGCACGTACGGCGAGTGCGATGCCGAGTACTGACCACACGAGAACCATCACCTCATGGTCCCCGAAGTTGTATTCGGCCATGCCGTTGACGAGGAAGCCGATCGTGGCGGCGAAGGCGCCGAGCGCGAGTCCGCCCGCGGGTGTGCGTCCTGCCATGCGGAAGGTCCGCCACTCCACGCGCAGCACGGCGAAGAACAGCGCGAGCAGCGCCAGCAATCCCGGCGCGCCATGCGTCGCCAGAATGTGCACGTAGGTGTTGTGCAGGTGTCCGCCCTCGTTCTTGACCGCCTCGGGAACCCAGGTCCGGTACTGCTCGTGCATGCGGCCCTCCCCCACACCCGTGAACGGATCGGAGAGGAACATGCGCCAGCCCGTCTCCCACATGCGCATGCGGTACTGATTGCTCGCAACGGTGTTCGCGGCCACCGCGCCGTCGGTGGCCCCGCTCTGACTGGTCGCGAACATGTGCGTCGCACGTTCCATGAGTCCCCCGGGCGCCAGCAGCACGAACGCGACCACGAGCGCGAGCATGATCACGAACACGCTGCGGTAGGCAGCGATGCCCAGCACGATCATCCCCGCCGCGAACCCGATCCAGCTCGATCGCGTCTGCGTCAGTACGAGCGCGATCATGAGCACCACGGAGGCGAGCAGGTACAGCACGCGTTCGGTGCGCGCAACACCGCGATCGAGCGCCTGCGGCAGCACGACGAGCAGCACGAGCATCTTGATACCCGCCGACGTCATGTAGTGCTGGAAAAAGCTCAAGCGGTCGCGTCCCTCACCGTAGTACATCACAATCTCCACGACGGAGTGCAGCGCGGCGACGAGGGCGAGCGCGAGCACAAAGCGACGAAGGATCTTTTCCCGATCGAACGCGAGTGGAATGAAGATCACAAGCAGGTAGAGGAGGATCCGCCGCGCATCGACCAGCGATTCGACGGGATGCACGGCGAAGACGACACTGAGTGCGGAAGCCGCGATGAACGCGAGGATCCAGGGCTCGAGTCCGTTGCGGCGAAACACGTCGCGGGGACGCCACGCCGCAAGCACTGCACAGGCAGCGCCCGCGCAGACAAAGGCGATCGAGGAGAGTGCGATCGAGAACAGTAGTCCGATCACCTGCACGGCGACGCTCACGGCGAGCGTCGTGCGGATGCGTGCGACGCCTGCGGTGCGCGACGGTGTCTCGGTGCGCGACAGCGTCTCGGTGCGGGTGGCTTCCGAGGTCATGGTGCGGCGACCTTGAACTGGAGGTTGTAGAGATGCCGATAGACCCCGCCCTCGTTCCGCAGCAGTTCCTCATGTCGGCCCGCTTCCGCCACGCGTCCCTCGCTGAGTACGTAGATGCGGTCGGCGCGCTGGATGGTCGAAAGGCGGTGGGCGATGACGATGGTGGTGCGACCGGCCATCAGGTTCTCGACGGCATTCTGGACGAGCAGCTCCGATTCGGTATCGAGCGACGAGGTGGCTTCGTCGAGGATGAGGATCGGGGGATTCTTCAGGATGGCGCGGGCGATGGAGAGGCGCTGACGCTGGCCGCCCGAGAGCTTGACGCCGCGATCGCCGATGATGGTGTCGTAGCCCTGTGGGGCGTCGACGATGAAGTCGTGCGCATTGGCCGCCCGCGCGGCGGCGATGACCTCGTCGAGCGGGATGTCGGGACGCCCGTAGGCGATGTTCTCGCGGATGGTCGCGTTGAAGAGGAAGGTCTCCTGGGTGACGATGCCCATGAGCGCGCGGAGGGAATCGACCGTGATGTCGCGGATGTCGCGTCCGTCGAGCATGATCGCACCGCCGGTCACATCGTGGAAGCGGGGCACAAGATCGACGAGGGTGCTCTTGCCGACGCCGCTGGGACCGACAATCGCCACGACCTGACCGCGTTCGACCTCGAGGGTGATGCCGGAGAGGATCTCGTCGCCCTCCTCGTAGCGGAAGCGGACGTCGCGGAAGGCGATACGGTCGGTGAAGGCGTCGATGGTCTCCGCTCCTTCACGGTCGCTGATGCCGGGTGCCATGTCGAGCACGTCGAAGACGCGGCGTGCGCCGGTGAGTCCCTGTGCAACGCCACTCACCATCTGTCCGAACAGTTTGAGTGGTTGCATCATCTGCAGCATCGCGAGAATGTACATGACGAACACACCGCTCGACATGCCGCTGGTACCGGCCAGCACCTTCTCGCCCATGAACCAGAGGATGAAAACAACGACCGCAACGCTCAGCACTTCCGTGATCGGCGAGCTGAGCTCCCGTCGCCTTGTGATGCGGACGTAGGTCTCGTAGTACTGTTGATTGTGCTTGCGGAACTTGCCGACTTCCCAGTTCTCCATGCGGAAGGCCTTGACGATGCGCATGCTCGAGATGCCCTCGTCGAGCACCGCCGTGATGTCGGCCATCGCCTCCTGCAAGGTGGTGCTCTCGCGCTTGAGCACGTTGCCGATTTTCGCGAGCACGAATCCCGTGGCGGGCAGCAGCAGGAAGACGACAAGCGTGAGTTGCCAGTCGACGATGAACAGGATGACGGTGTAGGTGATCAGTTGCGGGGGATCGCGGAAGATGCTGTTGAGCACCGCGATCGCAGAATCGTTGACCAGTCGCACATCGTTGACGATGCGCGACATCAACACACCCTTGCGCTCGGAGCTGAAATAGCTGAGCGACAGGCGGTTCATGTGCACGTAGAGGTCGTCGCGCAGGTCGCGGATCATGCCCTGCTCGGCGGGCGCGTTGAACCAGGTCTGCAGGTACTGGAAGAGATTCTTCAACGCAAAGCTGACAATGATCAGCACGCAAAGGATCTTCAGGGTCGTGGCTGCATCATTGGCAGCCATGAGGTTGTTGAGCGTGATGATCGCCCAGTCCTTCGCCGTGCCGAACGAGAAGGCGGGGGGCGCAGCGTACTGCGGTGGCGTGCTCGAAAAGAGGATGTTGATGAAGGGCACGATCAGCACGATCGTGGCCATGTTGAAGATGACGAAGAAGAACATCGAGACCGAGGCGGCGAGAAAGCGCAATCGGTACGGTTTCAAATAGCGGGATATGCGGCGCACCGCCTGCCAGGTCGTCATCATGCGGCAGCCTCGTCGAACACAGTGAGATGCTCGAGTCCGTGCACGCAGCGCATGCGACGTTCGCGCTGCACGGTGGTGAAACGATGCAGGCAGCGCTCGGCCGGTACGGTGCGGGGATGCCAGATGTGATATTGGATGGCACTGTGGCGCAGGGACTGCACCCGCACACCCGCCAGACGGAGCCGGAACTCGATATCGGAATCCTCTCCACAGCCGGGTCCGTCGTACATCTCGTCAAATCCGTTGATGGACGCAAGATCGTTCTTGTGGATCGAGAAGTTGCTGCCGAGCATGGCACCCTTCCCTCCATGCAGCAGACGGCCGAGTGGTGCGGGAAGCCGCAGACCGTCTTCGACGCGCACGGCATGTCCGCGTAGACCATCCAGCCAGACACCTGCAGACAGTCGTTCGAACGCGCCGCTCTCAACACGCTCGATGGAAAGATTCTCCGACCAGCGCCTGCTCATTTCGACTCTGCGACCGCAGAGCACCGTGCGAGGCGCGCGCGCGCGCATGTGATCCTCGAGGAAGCGCGCATGCGGCAGGCAGTCGGCATCGATGAAGACGAGGTAGTCGCTGCGCGCCATGCGCACTGCGGCATTGAGCATGGTGTTTTTCCGCCAGCCGAGGTCTTCATGCCAGAGATGCTGCACGGAGAAGGGCAGCGCTTCCCTGGCCTCGGCGACGACCTGGGCGACGGCTTCGCCGCTGCCGTCGTCGGCGAAGATCACCTCGGCATCACGGAGCGTTTGCCGTGCAAGCGCGGCGGTGAGCAGGCGCAGGACATCCGGCTTGTTGTAGACGGCTACGATGAGGGAGAGCGTGGGGGACATGCAGTGTGCGGGGCATTTTCGTGCAACCATGTAATGTACACGAAATTCCCCTCACACGGGAGATGACGCGTCAGGGTGCCACGTCACAGGGACGCCTCGTCAGCGGGTGCGCAGCCCGAGGAAGTTCTCGAGGATGGTGCGGCCGGCGGGATTCGCCTCGTCCCACTTCTCGGGATGGAACTGCACGCCGACGATGGGTCGTGTGGGATGCATGAAGGCCTGCAGCGGCGACACGTCGTCACGGGCGATCTGCGTGAATCCCGTCGGAAGCGTCTTGACCTCCTCGACGTGGTTCTGCCAGACGGTGGCTTCCGCAGGGAGGCCGGCGAAGAGCGGCGCACCGGCTGTCAGACGCACGGGCGTGAACCCTCGCTGCCGGAACATCCCCTTGTAGGAGTTGTTCCTGATCGTGCCCTTCATCGGTGCGACCGTCACGCCGTGGGCGAGCGCGATCAACTGATGTCCCCCGCAGATGCCGAGCACCGGTACGTCGACCTTGTCGAGGAAACGGCGGAAGGTCGAGAACATGGATGCGGGGTATGAGGTCCACGGAGTGCCCTGCCCCGTGAGCACGACGCGGTGCACCCCGGCACGCATGCGCGCGGCGGCGGCGAGAAAGTGCACGGTGTCGATCTTCCATGTCGCGGGCAGCACGCGGCGCAGGCCCTTCTGCAGGCTGCGCACGTTCGAGAGATTCGTCACGTCAAGCTCGGTGTTGACCACGAGCACGACCGTGTCGTGTACGGTGCGTTTCGGCGGACGGCCGGCCTGAGCGCGGACATCGGTGCTGTCGGCGAGCATGAGCAGGAATGTGATGATGAGGAGGGCGGAGCGTGTCATGGACGAATCTCGCACGAGTGGTGGCAGGAAGCAACAGCGCGGCGCCACCCCGGTCGGATGGCGCCGCACCATGTATCGGAAGGATCGCAGACGATCACTGCCAGTCATCCGGTGCCCCATCGGCACCGACGTAGTCGATCTCGGTCGAATACTCCAGCTCTTCGTAGACGATCTTGAGCGTCCCGTTCTCGCTGCGGATCTTGAGCACTTTGGGACCCTGATCGGAGTACTTCTGCGAGAAATAGAGCTGTGTGAAACGCACCGTCGCGTTGCTCGCATCATCGATGGAGATGGTGAGATCCTCAGCCTGGATCAGCAGTCCCGTCGCCTTGCGCGCCATCGTGATACGGTCGTCGATCCACGCCTGGAAATCATAGGTCTTCGTCGTACCGCTCTTCATGCGCTTGATGCCGTAGAAGTCCCGGCTGTAGCACGCCGAATACGTCGGTGCGTCGATGTTGTTCCACGCCGCGAGCCATTTGTCGAAGAACGTGCGTAGCTCGGACTCGGTGATCGGCTGCGCCGGCGTCTGTGCCGCCGTCTGTGCTGTCTCTGCCGGTGCCTCTGCAGCTTCGCTCTTCTTGTCATCCCCACCCACGATGAGAGCGATCAGGATGAGGAAGATGATGACACCACCGACCGCGGATCCGATGATGATGGGGAGGTTGCTCTTCTTCGTGGCCGGTGCGGCGGCATACTGCGCCGGCTGCGCTGCGGAAGCCGCCGGTGCCGTCGCCTGCTGTGCCGTCGCCTGCTGTGCCGTCGCCTGCTGTGCTGCCGCCTGCTGTGCTGCTGCCTGCTGTGCTGCAGCCTGCTGTGCTGCAGCCTGCTGTGCTGCAGCCTGCTGTGCTGCCGCCTGCTGTGCTGCAGCCTGCTGTGCTGCAGCCTGCTGTGCCGCCGCCTGCTGTGCCGCGGCCTGTTCTGATGCCTGCTGTGCGGCCCGCCAGGCATCCATGATTTCCGGTACTGCACTGGGCGCGGTCCACTGCGCGAAACCCTCGCGCCAGACCAGATGATTCGCATTGGGATTCGCCCAGATGCGCTGCAGAATCGCGTTGACGTCCAGCTCACCGAAGCTCTGGCCATCGCATGAATAATGAAACTTCATATGCACCTCGAAGTTGGTGGTTTCCTTCATGCTGTGTCTTAGACGCAGGTGCACACGCTGCTGAAAAAGTGCGGGACCTCTACGGAATTTTCAGAAGTCGCCCGTCGATGCCGACGACCACTCCTGCTCCACCACCGCCGCCGATGTCGCCCCCTTCTCCGATCGGCTGAACGGTGCCAATGCTGGCATCACTGCTGCCAACATTCCCAGTATACGCAACGAGCGGGCCAGGGCCCGCTCGTTGTGCTTCAAACCGTATCGTAGAAGCGCTTAGAACTTGTAGCCGATCGCGCGCAGAAAACTCTTGCGGGCGGCGATGTCGGCTTCACCCTCAATGCCGGCTGACGACACGCCGTCGATCACACCCATGATGCCGCGGCCCTGCTCGGTCGACGCCACGACTACCTGCACGGGATTCGCAGTCGCACAGTACACGCGCACCACTTCAGGGACGTTCTTGATCACGTT
The DNA here is from genome assembly GCA_023432805.1 of Bacteroidota bacterium. Taxonomy (GTDB): domain Bacteria; phylum Bacteroidota; class Ignavibacteria; order SZUA-365; family SZUA-365; genus JAEYUG01. The sequence goes on from JAEYUG010000054.1 coordinate 39,304, forward strand.
CAGTACGTTGAGCGGAAATCCCTCGCGCAGGAAGATGATGAACGCATGCCCCGCTCCGATCGCCAGCGCATTGCGCGCAGCAAGTTCCGCGAGCGCCGCGTCGTTGCCGCTGTGCCGCACGAGCGCGGGACCCGAGGCCTCGCAGAAGGCGATCCCGAATTTCATCGAGGGATTCGTCTGCACGATCGCTTCATGCAGATCCTCGACGGTCTTGATGAAATGTGACTGCCCGAGAATCATGTTCATGTCGTCGGGCTTGTCGATCGTTACGATGGATAGGTCCATGCCTCGCTCCGTCTCTGGTCGTGAACTGAATCTGTGGGGGGATGGTACCGCTCCGCACACTGGATGTCCGGCCTGCTCAACGCCCGATCCCGTCGGAAACCGTGCGCGACGCGAGTTCCATGAATGTTCGCCGCGCACGCTCGTGCTTCGGATAGACGACCTCACGATACCCCGTGCACGTGTACGGCAACCCCAGCGCCGTGAGGGCATCGGCAGTCGTGGCGAAGCGTCCCGATAGATACGCACCGATCACCTCGCCTGCATACCAGTCACGGAACGCCTTTTCCTTCGCATGCCATGCAGGCAGCAGGCGCCGCAACAGCTTCAACCGCTTCATGACATGCAGCATCCAGTTGCGCGTGTGCATGTCCCATTCAATACTGCGGCCGAAGAACTCGAAATGCGGTCGGTTGATGTGCAAATAGCGGATCCGGTCGCCGCGGGCGGGATCGATGTCGTAGCGCTCGCGGTCCGCACGCAGCTTCTCCTCGCTCGTGAGCAGGTGTGCGACCCAGACCTCGTCCTTGATCGCCATCACCTTGTGCAGGTTCCAGATCACCGCGTGCGTGGCGGGATGCAGCCCGCACTCCCCCGCCGCCGTCTCGCGCGCGTGCACCTCGGCCACACGTGCCGCATATCGCTCGGCATAGGCCGCATCCTCGAACTGCAGCAGGTCTGCGTAGCGCCGCACGAAATCCGCAAGCACCTCGTCGGGCAGCGCCGCAAGCAGCGCGCACCACCGGTCCATCGCCTCCGCAAACACATTCGCCAGCCGCATGCTGCGCCGCGCGAGCAGCGCCGTCTTGTCTGCCCGCACATCTGCAGATGATACGACGCGTGAGGCGGTGACAAGCATCTCGGGGTGACTCGCCAGCCGACGCCCGATGCGGAAAGCGCGCAGGTTGTTCTCGCGCTCGCTCTGCTTGACTGAATCGAGGATCACGGACTCGATGGTTTCCGCACGGACCGGCAGCATCGCCTGCTGCCATGCCGTACCGAGCATCATCAGGTTGGCGTACACGCGGTTTCCGAAATAATGTTCGGCGAGATGGAAGTAGTCCGCCGCAACGAATCCGCCTTCGCGCGCATGCGCGCGGAGGCGTTCCTCCAATCCAATGGGATAGTTGTCCTCGCCCATGAGCATCTTGATCGTGGGCGTCTCGGCGGTGTTGACCACGGCAGCCGTGCGGTCGCGATGGAAGAAGGTGAGACCGCGGACGGACTCGAGGTAGTCAAGCCCGAGCACGAAGTCGGCCTTGCCATCGGGAATGCGCTGCGAAACGCGCGCCCCGCCTGCGCTCCAGATCACGTGCGAGACCACGGCGCCGTTGCGCTGCGCGAGTCCCTTCTGATGGTAGTAATTGACCGCATACCCTTCGCGCGCGCCGGCTTCGGTCAGGATCTTCGCCACGAAGCCGAGTCCCATGCCCCCCACGCCCGGCACGAAGATGGTGAAGGTGCGCGGCGCGATGCCGTCGTCACGCAGCAGCGCAGGAGGTGTGACGGCGGGGATGTCGCGCATCCACAGATCCCACGTCCCGGTGCGCGGCTCCGGCGCGCGGCTGCGGGTGATGATGACTTTCTCGAATGAGGGACAGGCCTTCACCTTCGTGCAGTACGTGTCGTCGACACAGATGCTCTGATCGATCGCGATCTTCTCACCGTAGTCGGTGCGGGCGATGGTCAGTCCGGGACATCCGGTCGCGAGCGTGCACTCGCGGCAGTTCTCGCAGACTTCGGGCGTGATGTTGATGTGCCACTGCTCCGGCATGAAGCCGCGGCTGTTGAGCACCTGAAGCGTCATCGCACGCTTCTTGCGATGGTAGGTGATGCCGCACTCGCGGTCGGCGATCACCACGCGCACGCCCGACATCAGGAACGCATCCTCGAGCAGCGCCATGTAGCTGTCGCGCTCGGAGGGATCGACGCGGCGGATGAAGACGCGGCCGCGGGCATCCATGCCACGCACCACGCTCTCGATATCCTGCTCGATGGTCTTGTACCCCATCACGTCGTAGGCCGAGGCGGGCGTGCTCTGATGCCCGGTCATCGCCGTGTTCTTGTTGTCGAGGATGATGTAGAGGATGTCCTGCCCGTCCTTGATCGCATTCGAGAGCGTCGACATCTCCGAATGGAAGAAGGTCGAATCGCCGCAGAGCACATAGTGCTTGTTGCGCGTGAACGCGTGGGCGCCGAGTCCCGCCGCCCCGCCCAGTCCCATCGCCGCCATGTTGTGCATGTCGCGGAAGGGCGGCAGGAAGTTCAGCGAATAGCAGCCGATGCCTCCGTGCGCGATGATGTCGAAGGGCTCGCTCGCGTGCGTGCGCCGCATGTAGTCGGCGTCGGCGAGGCGACGCCGCAGCTCGATCATCACGCTGGATGTGCCGCGGTGGGGACATCCCGCGCAGTACGAGGGCGTGCGCGCCTCGAGCGAGAGGTCATAGCCCCGCACCGTTTCCAGCAGCGCGAGTTCCTGGTCGATCTTCGTCACGAAAGGCCTTTCTTCAAATCGTCTGGTGTGCAATCGGACAGCAGGAAAAATACGCCGCGGCCACCTCAGCGCCAATTTGCGCGCGGCCTCGGTGCGGCATAGTTTGCACGCTGTCAATCTGGAGATGTCCGATGCTGCGTTCAATCGTACTTGCCTGCGTGCTGACGGCGCTCGTCATTGTGGCGGGATGTGGTGAGGATGCGACCGCCCCTGCACCGCTCCGCCTTGCACCTCCCACCAATATTGCCGCCGCCAGCGGCGATGGGAAGCTGCACGTGACGTGGACCCCTTCCACAGACGAGGACTTCGCCCAGTTCACCGGATATCGCATCACGATGAACATCGTCAACAGCGGTCGCGACACGAGCTGGGTGCTTGCGAAGGGAACGCGCTCGTTCACCATTCCGAATCTCGTCAATGGAGAGTACTACCGCATCCGCGTGCACGCGCTGAGTACGGGCGGCACACCGGGTACGGACTCATCGGCGATCATCTGGTGTCCCGCCCATCAGCGCAGCGTCGACATCACCGGTGCCCCGATCACGATCCACAGTCTGACGAGCGGCCGACCGGCGGGCATCGACCTGTATGACGACAGCGGCCGCGTGGCCCTGCTCGATACCGAGAGCGCCACGTTCCGCACACGCGGCGACCTCTACGCCGTGATCGCCAACATAGCCGCACCCTTCGAACTCGTGAGTGCGGAGCTGTATCCCAATGGCGGTGGATCGCGCACGGAATTCTCGACCGTGGTCGTCAGCGCCGACAGCCTGCATCTGGCCACGCGTCCGGTCATGCCCGCCCTGTCGACCTATGTCGACAGCGGCGTGCTGCTCTATCAGAACGAGTACACCGCCGCACGCATCCACTTCGGCCGCACGCGCACCACGCAGGGATGGCACTACTTCCGCATGCTCGTGCGTCCAGGATCCGACGGTCGTCTCGTACGCGGTGTGGGCATCGATGCGCATATCGTGATCGAGCTCTCCTATCAGTCCGTCGTCAACGTTCCCTTCAGCTGATCCATATTTCGGACCTTCGCGTCCGTCATTTCAGGAGGACCCCGTGTTTCCCCATCGCATCCTCGACTCCGGCAGTGGCACACCCGTGCTGTTCGTGCACGCATTCCCGTTCAACGCAGACATGTGGCGTCCGCAGTTCGACGCGCTCTCCTCCCACATGCGCTGCATCGCCTTCGATCTGCCGGGCGTCGCCGAGGGCGGACCTGCGCACGCAGACCTGAGCATGGACCACGCGGCGGGCATCTGCCTGCGCGTGCTCGACCATCTCGGCATCGAGCGCGCGGTGATCGCGGGCTGTTCGATGGGCGGCTACATCGCCATGGCCGCGCTCGCGCGGCACGCCGAGCGGTTCAGCGCCGCAGTGTTCATGGATACGCGCGCGGGTGCCGACAGCGAGGAGGGGAAACGCAACCGCACGCTGCAGCGTGAGGACGTGCTTGCACACGGCACCGCCTCATTGATCGACGGCATGCTGCCGAAGCTGCTCGCCGAGGCAAGCACCGTGCGCGATCCGCAGCTTCCCGGCCGGGTACGCGCGATGATGGAGTCTGCCACACCCGAGGGCGTGGCCTCGATGCTCGTCGCGATGCGTGATCGCGTCGATTCCTCCCCCATGCTTTCCACACTCGACATCCCGGTCTGCGTCATCGTCGGCGAGCACGACGTGCTCACTCCGGTTGCCGAGGCGGAGACCATCGCGCGGCTTGCCGGCAGAAGTGCGCTGCATGTGGTGGCTTCCGCCGGACATCTCGCCAACCTCGAGGCGCCCGACGCGTGCAACGCCATCATCCGGGAGTTCGTCGCCCGGGTGGTCTAGGCGCCGCCGATCCATCCACTCTCAATCCCGTTCCTGATGTCGACTGCCGACGGCACCCTAAGGATGCGGCGTCTGGGTCTCGTGCTCGGTCCCATCGCCCTGCTGCTGCTTCTCGTTGTTCCCCTCTCCCCCGCGCTCTCGCCGACTGCGCACACGATGATCGCTGTGGCTGCGCTCATGACCGTCTGGTGGCTGACCGAGGCCGTGCCGATCGCCGTCACCGCACTCGTACCGCTGGTGGCGTATCCCCTGCTCGGCATCATGCCGATGAAGGATGCGGCGGCGCCTTACGCCAATCACCTCGTCTACCTGTTTCTCGGGGGATTCGTGCTCGCGATCGCGATCGAGGAGTCGGGACTGCATCGACGCATTGCGTTGCTGGTCATCCGCGTGTTCGGCACGAAACCAACCAGGCTTGTCATGGGATTCATGTGTGCGACGGCGTTTTTGTCGATGTGGATCAACAACACCGCGTCGACATTGATGATGCTGCCCGTCGCACTCTCGGTCACGACGCAGGTCATGTCGGAAGCCGGGTCCGACGAGCGGCACCGTCACAGTTTCGGCTTCGCCCTGATGCTGGCCACGGCCTATGCCGCGAGCATCGGCGGCGTGGGCACGCTGATCGGGACGGCGCCGAATGTGCTGATGGTGGGTGTCATGCAGAAAATGTACCCGACGGCACCGGAGATCAGCTTCCTGCAGTGGATGCTGTATGCGATGCCCATCGTGCTGATCATGCTGCCGATCGCATGGTTTCTTCTCGTGCGGGTGATTCCCCCGGTCTCTCTGTTTCGCATCGTCATGCACGAGGGTGCGGTCAAGGCCTCCTTCGCCGCGCAGCGGCGGGAGATGGGACCCATGTCGGGTGCGGAGCGACGCGTGCTCGCGGTCTTTCTCGCCACGGCGTGTACGTGGATGTTCCGCGTTCCGATCGAGATCGGCAGCCTGCGCCTGCCCGGAATGACCGACCTGTTGCCATGGGTGACGGATTCGACGGTCGCCATGGGAGCAGCCCTGCTGTTGATGGTCGTGCCGACACGCGCCGCGCATGACGAGGCGAATGGATGGAACACGCTCGTGTCGTGGGAACGTGTGCAGCGGGGCATCCCATGGGGTGTGCTGCTGCTGTTCGGGGGCGGATTCGCGCTTGCCGACGGACTCGAGAAGACCGGAGTGACTCTCTTTCTCGGTCAGCAGATTGCCACGCTCACGATGCTACCACCCTTCGTCATGGTACTCATCGTCTGCACGCTGTTGACTTTCCTGACCGAGCTGACCTCGAACACGGCGACTGCCAGCGTGCTGCTGCCGGTGATGGCGGGCACGGCGATCGCACTCGGTCAGCATCCCCTGTTGCTCATGGTGCCGGCGACGATCAGTGCATCGTTCGCGTTCATGCTACCTGTTGGCACGCCCCCGAACGCGATCGTGTATTCATCCGGCTACATGACGATTCCCCAGATGGCCCGGGCGGGACTGCTGCTGAACCTGGTAGGAGTGTTCGTGGTGGGCGGACTCATGTACCTGATCGGTCTCGACATCTTCGGCATCACTCCCGACCTGCTTCCCGCGTGGCTTGTGAAGTGACCTGCATGCTGCGGGCGCACGCGTGACCCGGACAGGGGCATGACAACGTCTGTTGCAATTGCGGGGCACGAAGCCCAATATTGGGGTCATGCATACGTTGAACGCTTCCCCCGAACGATTGCGACGCGCGCCCGTGCCGGCGTTACGCCCCCGCCTTCATGTGCACGCCGCCGCTTCCATCCTCATCCTGCTTCTGGCCTGTCTGCTCGTCTCCGATGCGGCCGCACAGTCGAAACCCAGGTTTCAGATCAAGCGCACCAAGCGCGACTCCCTGCCCGTGCGCGCACAGCTCTACGGGGGATACAACGGCATGTCGCATCCCTCCGACAAGATGCAGGACATGTTCGAAGGCAGCGGCATGACCTCATGGAGCGGTGTGATGCTCGGCATGCAGGTTAGCGTCCCGATCGACACGCTGTTTATACCGGTGTGGATCGGAGTCGACGGCCACTACCAGCGGCTCGGCAAGCGGAACATGCGCTCAAAAGGTGTGGTGACGAAGTCCGATGGTCTGCCGATTCCCTCGACGATTGAAACCGCGCAGAGCTGGGGCGGGTCGCTGTTGATCGGGTTCGATCTGTTTCCGCGCTTCACCCTGCTGCTGGGAGGCGGTCCCTCGTTCTATTCCTCGACACACGACGCCATCTCGGAAGTGATCGGCGATTTTCAGGATGTGACTGTCTGGACCGTGACCGGCGCAGTGAACTACTCCATTCTCAGGTACGAACACGGCAGCATCGACACGCAATTCCGTGCACATCAGGGATTCGGAGAGTGGGGAAACTTCCAGGTCGAATCCCTGCTCGGCTTCACCTTCAACTTCTGATCACATGCCGTCACCCCGGCGGGGAAGCCTCCGCAGCGCGCACGCGATCAGCGCGCCACGGGAACCGTCACACTGATCGCACCCCGCAGGTCTCCTGACACATACCCCGTCGCCTTGTCGGCGGGGTATTCGCGTGTGATGCGTGCCATGACCGCAGGATCGATGGTGGCTGCATCGCCATGACAGCGCAGACAGGGATCGCGCACGATCAGGGGACGCATGTACCGCACCGCGGGACCGCTCGCCGTCTCGACGGTTTCGACGATCTCCATGTCCGGTGCAAGCAAGCCTTCGTGATGCCTGGCCTCGAACGTGGCAAGGGTCGCCGTCTCCCACGCGTCCGGCACATTGCCCTGATTGCGTGCGCGCACGGTCACGCGGCGCATGTCCACACCGCGATGCAGCCCGACCTGCTTCGTCAGCAACATGGCTTCGCGCGCACAGACCTCGACAGCGCCTGCGGGACCCTGGGCCTTCATCACCGTCGTGAGCCGCGCGAGCAGGGTCGTGGTCAGGGAATCCGCCGCGCCGCGCGCACGGAGTCGTGCCGACTCGATCATCCCCGCATCGGAGTGCGTCCCGGCTTCTGGCACTCCCGCGCACCCTGCGACGAGGGCCAGCACCACGGTGATCAGGGGGATGCGGTGTGTGCGTATGGAGCGGGAGGCAATCATGGTCGCGTAAGTCTGGTCAGGTGATTGGTCATTGACCATGAGATGCAGGATTCCTGGAAAGGATCTCGCATCCGTTGACCTTTGCGATAAAACACGCTATTTTTCTCCGATATTTCGACGCAGACAATCCGGCCGCCGCGCCGCTCAGGAGTCCCGCACCATGAGACGTCTCTCCCTTGTTCCATACACCGCCTGCTGCCTCGCGCTCTGGATTGCCGCATGCGCACAGGATTCCGCGCCCGTGGCGCCGGATCCCGAGCCACCGATCACGCTGCTGAAGCTCGCCGAGGCGACAGATGCAGGGGTGCGCATTGAATTGTTCGCAGAAGCCCAACCTGTGATCGGGGCGAATCCACTGCACGTGGTATTGACCGACATCGCAAGCGGCGAGCGCCTGCGTGCGGGAACCGTGACCGTCACTCCGGCGATGGACATGCCCGGGGCGCCGCATACCGCTCCCTGTGAGCAGCCTGCTGCAGCAGATACGGCTGGACGCTGGTCTTCGCTCGTCGTGCTGACGATGACGGGCGCATGGAAACTCGACGTGTCCCTTGTGTCATCGACACACGCATGCAAGGCGGCACTCGGATTCACAGTGGGAGCATCCCGGCGTTCGAGAGCCGTGATCGCCAGCGACGGGGAGATTTACATCGTCACGCTCGTGCAGCCTCGTGTCGGGGACATCGGATTGAATCCCTGCGAGGTTCTCCTGCACAAGCAGGTGTCGCTGACACACTATCCCCCGATACTCGATGCAAGTGTGGATCTTGAACCATTCATGCCCAGCATGAACCACGGGTCCCCAGCCAATGTCGATCCCCAGCACACGGGCATGGGACATTATGTCGGCAAGGTGAACTTCACGATGCTGGGAGACTGGCGCATGGATCTCGACATCTCCATGCCCGATCCCATCAGCGAGACAACACGCATCACGCTTTCCACCTCCTTCGACATCGCCCTGTAACCCGGCTTCCCGATGATGCCGCGCGTCTTCGATCTTCTGATCCCGCCTCCGATCCGTCATCTGCTGCTCCGCTTCCTTCTCCCCTCCCTCATCCTGACCATGCTCCCGACGGGAGCATGGTCACAGTCTCGCATCGTCGGGAGCATTACGGATGCCGCGACGGGCGCTGCCGTCCCGTATTGCACGGTTCTCGACACGACACACGGAACAGGCGCATCCTGTGATGCGGACGGACGCTTCACGCTGATGCATGCTCCCGGCTCCTGCACCCTGCGACTCTCCGCCGTCGGCTACGAAAGGATGACCATCAGGGTGCTGGTGCAGGCGGAGACTCCGACGCTCGTTCATGCTCTCCTTGAACCGTCTGTCATACGATTCTCGGAACGCATTGTCATTGAAGGACATCGGGGCAGCCGTCTCGATGAGGGAGACCGACGCTGGCAGACGACAGCCGAGGATGCGATGCGGCAGGCGGATGGAGTAACCATGCTCCGTCGTGGCGCATTCGCCCAGGAGATTTCCGTGCGGGGATTCGGTGCGGATCGTGTGGCGACGGTCATCGACGGAATGAAGGTGCACGGAGCATGCTCCGATCGGATGGATCCAGTCGCAAGCTATGTGGAGGTCGAAAATCTGGAGCGACTCGACATCGCCCGTGGTGCTTTCGATATGACGCAGGCTCAACCCGCTGCAGGGAGCGTCTCACTCGTGACGCGCAAGCCTGCATTCGATGTGCCGTGGACGGTGGACGCCGAGCTCGGGTGGGAGTCCGCTGCCGGCACCCAGCGCCTGCGGGCAGGAACGGGCGGCAGCCTGGCAACGGATCTCGCGATGCGTCTGACTGCGTCGATGCGACGTGCCGGAGATTTCCGCGCCGGTGGCGGCGAGGTCCTCGCCCATTCAGGATACGCGAAAACGAATTACAAGGCCGATCTCGCTTGGCGCGCCGGCGATGCGCACCGTCTGACTGCGTCTTGGATCGGAGATGATGCGTGGGATGTCGGCTTCCCCGCGCTGATCATGGACACACGCCGTACCATCGCCCAGATCGTGTCGCTCGAGCACCTGTGGTCGCGTCCTGCAGCTTGGCTGCCTTCCCTGCGCACCCTGCTCTACGCGAACCGGATCGATCACTGGATGGACGACAGCGAACGCGACGTGACGCAGCGTCTCGTGATGCCGGGCATGTACATGCCGATGTATGGGCGCACGCGCACGGCCGGATTCCGATCGGAGCTGCGGTATCTGGCCGGCAGCGGTACGGGACTGCTCGTAGCCGAGCTGACGCACCTCGACGCATATGCGGATATGTGGATGCACCTGCTGGATGGAACGGGATCCGCCTGGTTGACCAATCTCGGGGATGTCGTCGATCAGCGCGCAAGCCTCGCCGCCGAGCACGCGCAACAGCTGTCGGAAGCCGTTCTCCTGCGTGGCACCCTGCGCATGGAGGCGTCCCGTCGTGATGTCGGTCTGGAGCGATTCCGTCGACAGCTCGAGGCATTTCAACCTGGTGTCGACGTGCGACGCTTCCTGTCGGGACTCTCGGCAGGCACAACGCTCGATCTGCGCGTGATGCAGCAGGTGCGGCTCCGGACATCCCTCGCTGCTGCGACGCGCCTTCCCTCCCACCTCGAGAGCCATGGATTCTACTCGTACAGCTATACGGAAGCCGCATTTCTGATCGGCAATCCCATGCTCAAGCCGGAGCGCAGCCTGCAGGCGGAGGTGAGTGCCGAATTCGTGGAAGGCTCTGCATCACTGCGTGGCTCGGTGTATGTCAATGCGATCCACGACTACATTTCGTCCGAGTTTCTGTCGGCCGACACGCGGCGGTACACGAACGTCTCGCGGGCGACGGTGGCCGGCGGAGAACTGCGCGGCACGATGACGATCGGCGAATCGGTCGACTGCATGGCATCACTGGCCTACACCGAGGGACGCAATGACGTGACGGGCGAATCTCTGCCCCTCATCGCACCCCTCACCGGTACGCTCGCGATCGGCTGGCATTCGGCAACCGTGTGGATCGGTGCGGACCTGCGCGCGGCCACGCGGCAGACGCGCATCGCCGAGCGTACGACGTTCGAGGACGAGACTGCAGGATTCGCAGTGCTCGGGCTGCGCGCACGCTGGCAGGCAACGGGCGCCATCGAGGTGCTCGCCGGTGTGGAGAACATCCTCGACCACCGGTACCATGAGCATCTGAGCGTCAACAACCTGCCGGCACCAGGTCGGAACATCCATCTGGGGCTCCGTGTGGGGCTTCCCGCGATTGGGAACCCTTCGGACGATTCGACCCGATAACTCGGCATTTTCGGTCTGTTTTCGGGGATGTTTCGGTCACACGACCGATGGTATGAATCTTGCTTGATGGTCTTTGGATGTAGAATTCTGTCCCATCCGATCCACCTTCCAACTGATTGAATCGACCAGACCATCGCATGACACCCGCCACACGCACCTCATTCAGATTTTCCGGCTCACGTTCCCTCCTTCTGCTCTGCCTGCTGGCCTTGTGGCCGGCATTGCTTGCCGCACAGTCGAATGAAGACTGCATGGCATGCCACAGCGACAAGGATCTGAGCATGGAGAAGAAGGGCCGGACGATTTCGCTGTACGTCAAGGAGTCCCCGCTCAAGGCTTCTGCGCACAGCAAACGTTCCTGCGTTTCGTGCCATATCGGTTTCAGCGCCGAGGATGTTCCGCACAAGGAGAACATCACCCCGGTCAAGTGCACGACTTGCCATCAGAATGCGGTCCAGAAGCATCAGTTCCACGGACGCATGCTGCTCGAGCAGAAGAAGCTCGGCAAGCTCGAGGCTGCCTGCAAGGACTGCCACGGAACACATGACGTGGTTCCCGTCAGAGGTGCTGCCTCCCAGGCCGGCGGCATGAAGCAGGTGGAGACCTGTGCGAAGTGTCATGCGGATGCGACGGCACATTTCAAGGCATCTGCGCATGGCGAGGCACTGGCCATGGGCACCAAGGGCGCACCGACCTGCATCAATTGCCACTCCCTCGACATCGTTCCCCACGAAGGCTCGGATCCCCTCAAGATCAAGGTCGCTCAGGAGCAGCTCTGTCTCTCGTGCCATCTCGACAACCCCGACGTGCGCGCGAAGATGACGGCGAGCAAGAATTTCATCGCCTCCTACGAGAAGAGCGTGCACAGCATCGCGCTACACAAGAAGGGCGACGCGAAGGCGGCCAACTGCGTCGACTGCCACGGCAGCCACGACATGGCCAAGAGCATTGATCCGAAGTCCACCGTCTTCAAGCAGAACATCCCGACTCTCTGCTCGAAGTGTCATGGCGACATCGCGAAGGAATACAACGAAAGCATCCATGGCGTGGCGCTCATTCGCGGCAACAAGGACGCCCCGAACTGCACCGATTGCCACGGCGAGCACGACATCCTCGACGTGAAGAATCCCAACTCGCCCGTCGCATCACAGAACGTCTCCGCGCAGATCTGTTCGCCGTGTCACAGTTCGCTCAAGCTCAGCGAAAAGTGGGGATTCAAGCCTGGCAAGGCGAAGACCTTCAACGACAGCTATCACGGACTGGCCCTGCGCGGTGGTTCGATGGAAGCCGCCAATTGCGCATCCTGTCACGGCATCCACAACATCAAGCCTTCGTCGGATTCCTCCTCGATGATTCACAAGAGCAACCTGGCGCAGACCTGCGGCAGTTGCCATCCGGGTGCAGGCGAGCGGTTCTCGCAGGGCAGCGTGCATGTCGGGTTGACCGATCAGGAGGATCCCCTCCTCAATCTGATCACGACGGTGTACATCATCCTGATCATCGTGGTGATCGGTGGCATGTTCGTGCACAATGTGCTCGACTTCTTCCGCAAGGCGACACACAAGCTGAAGGTGCGGCGCGGCCACTACCCCGAGCCCGAGGCCGCACATCGGCTGTACGTGCGCATGACGCTCGGTGAGCGTCTGCAACACGGCACGATGGCGCTGAGCTTCATGGTGCTCGTGATCAGTGGATTCATGCTCAGCTATCCGGAGGCCTGGTGGGTGCAGTACCTGCGCGGCCTGAGCGAATCCGCATTCACCTGGCGCAGCAACATCCACCGCGTAGCGGGCGTGGTGCTGGTCGCGATCAGCCTCGTGCACGTGTGGTACATCATCTTCACGGCACGAGGTCGCAAACTCGTCAGCGATCTCTGGTTCCGCCTGTCCGACATCACCGACATGATCGCCGTGCTCAAGTACAACTTCGGCATCAGTCCGACCAAGCCCCGCTTCGACCGCTTCAGCTATATCGAGAAGAGCGAGTACTGGGCCCTCGTCTGGGGCACGCTCGTCATGGCCGCCACGGGTGTGATCATGTGGTTCGACAATCACTTCATGAACATCTTCGGCAAGCACGGGTGGGATGTCGCCCGCACGATCCACTATTACGAGGCCTGGCTCGCCACGCTCGCAATCATCGTGTGGCACTTCTACTTCATCATCTTCAATCCCGACATCTACCCGATGAATCTCGCCTGGCTCAAGGGCACGCTCACCGAGACGGAGATGGAAGACGAACATCCGCTCGAACTCGAACGTCTGCAGGAGCAGGAAGCGCTCGACGCCGCGATGAAGCGCTCCGCTCCCCTCGCCCAACCGAAGTCCGAGAGCGACGACATCGACAAGAGCTGAACGGCGCGCGGTCCCACCGCGCACTCCGGCACACACGCGCCCTTCCATGCCTCATGGAAGGGCGCGTGTCATATGCACGACCGGTGCGCGTCCCTGCAGACCGGCGCGGACGTGATGTGCTCAGGAGAGGTGACGTCCGGCGAGATCGAAGACGGCACGGAAGGCCTCATCGGCTTCCGCTGCGTGTTTCGGATTCGCACTGAAGGGCGCAATGTGCGAATAGGGGAAGGGGAAGTCGAGGATATGCACGGGGTGGGGGATGTCGCCTCCCTCCCCCTGCAGTGTGTGGCGCACCGCCTCTGCCGGCACGACCTGATCCTGCACGAGCGCAACGGCGCACAGCTTCCCGACGAGCCGTCGGAAGCCGCCTTCGCGCTGCTCGCGTAAGCCCGCAGAATCCAGCATCGCGCGGAACCAGCGTCCCGCATCGCGCTCGTGCAGATGACGACGGAAATGCGCATCCCGCACGCACTGGGCGTCGAGATCGCGCAGATAGCATGTGTGCAGTGCGTCGACCGCGGCGCTGTCGAGAATGTAGCGTGAACGGAGGCAGGATCGTTCGAGGGTGGCGCCTCCGCAGAAGAGCAGCGCGCGCGCATCACTGAACAGGGCCTCGGGATTGGCAAGAAGTAACAACTGCGCAATGCTCGCTCCGATCGAGTAGCCGAACAGGTCGAGTGTCGCATCGGCTGCGATGGCGGGATGGCCGCCGGCACGGATGGTACGCACGAGTTGCATGACGTCGTCGCAACTCTGTAATCCCGACCAGAAGAAGCGCGCCGGATCCGACTCGAGGCGGGCGCTGAGGGCCGCATTGGCGTGCGAGGCGTCAGAGAGGCCAGGATGCGTATCCTGTCGCCGGCGCAGCACCGCGCTCATGCGGCGGGGATGCGACCAGGAGGCGGGACTGCGCTGCATGTGGAATGCAATCGGCCACAGCACGACAGTCTTTCCGGTGCGGCGCACGAGGTCCGCCGCCCAGGGATGATACTTGGCCCATGATCGTTCGTTGAGTCCGTGAAGCATGATGATCACGCCATCTGCGGCTTCCGCGCCCGGTGGCGCCAGCATCTCATACCACCATGTCCGATTCTCCGCAATCTCCGCATCCGCCACATCCTCCCTGCCCTCCTCCTCCCAATCCGATGTCCTGCCTGGTGTCCGCACGCCGTCATGCGCTCCATGCACGTTATCCGAAGTGAAGACGAAGCGCCGCACGACGAGGTCGAGGGCGGAGATGGCGCATGCATCCGACTGGCCGGCAAGGGCGTGCGCAAGTTCGGCGACACTTTCCTGGTATGTCATGGCACAAAGGTACGGCATTGGAAGGAATGCCCCGCGTGTGACCATCATGAAACGAGCCCGGATTGCTCCGGGCCCGTCTTCCCTTACCGTTTGAAAACCTCTCCCGACGTTGCACCACGTCTCGAATGCTTCTCACGTCCCGTGTTTCTGTGTGCCGCGAGCAGACCTCCCATTCCCGCTCCGACCGGCTCTTGTGTGCCCGAACCGTGTGTACTGCGTATGACTGCGTTGACGAGTGCAACATCCGAAATCCCCGAGGCAGAGTAAATGCGGGGTACCACCCAATTCCATAGGTGGTACCACCTATTTCGTGCTGTGTGGGTTGACCCGCGCCTTCAGCGATGGACGACGAAGCGCAGCGCGCGCTGCAGCGAGGCGGTGCGCAGCATCAGCAGGTAGGATCCGGGTGGCAGCGTGCCGGTCTCCATGCGCAGATACGCATGTCCGGCCGGGGTGACATGCACGGCGTCGCGGCGAATCTCGCGTCCCAGTAGATCGAGCACCCGGATCTCGACGGGCAGGGCCTGCGGGGGCACCTGCAACGACAGCGTCAATCCGTCATCGACAGGATGGGGATGCAGGGAACAGACGATGCGATCGCGCAGCACCTCCACCTGCGTCGAACTCTCCGCGATCGGAAGCTGCATGAGGTCGCTGCTGTTGAGCGAGCCGACGAACAGCCATTCATTGGTGTCGGGCTTCTCGACGGCGCCGTCATGGGGGAAGACGGCATAGCCGGCCGGGGACCAGGGTCTCCGACCGGTGTGGGGATCCACCCATGTGTAATAGGTCACGAGCGGTCCCGTGTACCGGTAGATTGAAGGTGCCACCGCCCGCGGAAAGAAGGAGACCACATAGCGTTCATTGATCGAGGTGGCGATCTGCTCCATGCCGGGCTGACGCTGCCAGGTCGTCGGCGCCGGCTGGAAGGTCGACCAGTCCAGCGCGGTCATGATGGTACGGATTGCCTGCATGCGCGCGGATCCCGGAAACCTGATCGCGTCGAGCACGTATTTGCGTGGGTGCTTCGACGGTTCGGGCAGACGTTCGACATGCCACTGGTACACACCGCTCGCACCGTAGGAAATGCCGGCGAGGGCGCCGGAGAGCACGGACTCGTAGCGGGGACGCGTCAGATCATCCGCCGTGAACCAACGGAAGCCTGTGGTATCCGAGGTCTCGTCATGCAGCCAGAAGTTGTCGAAGAGATCTTCGTACACCGCCTCACCATCGAGCAGCGGTTTGGCGGGAGTCCGCTCCCATCCCTTCAGTGCGAGATCCCACCACGAAATATTGAACAATGTGTGCGAGGACTGATACATGTGCAGATCCAGCCATGTCGCCGTGCTGTCGAAATACGTGTACGAGGCTGATCCCCCGTTCGGATGCAGCGTCGTCAGGTGGCTTCCCCCGTCGGCTTCGCGCAGCTCGTGGGCGAATCGCGACCAGTACCGGCGCTGCTCGTCGGTGTCGCATCCCTTGTCCCCTCCCACAATCCACATCACATTATGCCCGGCATACCGTGCACCTACATACCTGGCCCACGCGGCGGCTTCGTCTTCACTGAAAAAGCGTGCGTCGTAGCGGGGGTCGTCGCGATGGACCGAGGCGACCCAGGCCCAGAGCGGAGATATGACGGCGACCATGCCCGAGTCGTTGAGCATCGTGACCACCGCGTCGAGAAACTCGAAGTAGCGGGGGTTGGGCCGAGTGAGAGTGCTGTCGAGGAAGGTTTCCTGCTGGTACTGGTTCGACATGCCGCGGGGACCGTTGAGCTGGTGCGAGATCGCGCAGAACTGCACGGCGTTGAAGCCCTTGCTGCGGCGGTCGGAGAGGTACGTGCGGAACTCCTCCATCGTGGCCTTCCATGCGAGCTCCCAGGCTGTGTCGGACAGATAGAACCACGGCGTGCCGTCTGCGTGCGCAAGCGAGCGGTGGTTGCGCGCCACGCGTGGCAGCCCGTGCTGGTCGAAAGGTGCATCAGAACACGGTGCCCCTACGTCGAACACACCCGCGCGGTCGTTCAACCCAGCATCGCCGATGGCGGTCGCACGGGTCCGCCACGTCCACACCCCCTGCCGGTCGGGCGCGAAGCGTACGAGGTATGTGCTGTCGCCGTTCCAGAATCCCCGCACGGTCGTCGCGCTGCCCGTCGGCGACGTGAACGTGCAGAACAGTTCGACATCACGCACCGGATGTGCATATCGCTGCGCGGCATGGAACTGAAGTTCGATCGGGCGATGCGGGCAGACAGACTGTCCCTGCACGAGGGCGGGAAGCGTCAGCAGCAGCACGAGTGGGAGTGTGATGAGGAGAGAAGAATGCATGCGGGATATGTCGTGCAAAAGGCACTGGGCAAGTGTCGGGGGAAGCATCGGGTCCATGTGCAACATGGAAAAGTACGGGTATTTGCCAGCCGTTCCAATGCCGCATGACGGTTGTCCGGTGCGAAGGGCATGCTGCCGAAGGGCATGGTTGCGGAGTATCGGATCGAAAACTACATTACATCTCCTCCCTCTGGAGGTATGATGACCTGATTCGTTCACACGCATGGAGACAGCACGCATGAGCACCCTCTCCCATTTGAAGGAAGCATTTGCCGGCGAGAGCCAGGCCAACCAGAAGTATCGTGCCTTCGCCGAAAAGGCCGAGCGCGAGGGATTCCCCAACATCGCACGACTGTTCCGCACGACCGCGGAGGCCGAACGCATTCATGCCGCAGGGCATCTCAAGAGCATGGACGGCATTGGCACGACTGCCGACAATCTCAAATCCGCGATCGGCGGCGAGACCTACGAGTTCACGGAAATGTATCCCCCGATGGTCGAGCAGGCGAAGGTCGAGGGCCACAGAGGTGCCGAGCGCATGTTCACCTACGCATTGACTGCCGAAGCCGTGCACGCGAGGCTGTATGCGCTCGCCCTGGCCGCTGCGGAAGCGGGCAAGGACCTCGACGAAATCAGGTTCTACCTCTGCCCCGTCTGTGGTCACATCGAATTCGGCGAGCCGCCTGCGGAATGTCCGACCTGCCAGCTGAAGGGCGACAAGTTCGTGCTGATGGACTGATCCCCCGCCCGGAGTACGGTCGCGCCATCCAGCACGCATGCCCACCACACACCATACCCGTCTTCTGCCACGGAGCATCGCCGAGGTGCTGCTCATGTCGCTTGTTCTGACAGCATGTTCAGACGTGCAACGACCTGACGCACCTCGGCACAGCTCCACGGGCGATTCGTTGCTCCGTGTGATGGACAGCATCAGCAACGAAGCACCGCTGGATCCCGCGACCGCACGCGCGAGGTTGGATGCCATGCGTCCATTGATTCAGTCCTTGAACGATACCGTCGTCCTGCAAACATTCAACCGGCGCATCGCACATGCGTTCGTGTTCGGAAATCAAAGTGATTCCGCCATCTCGTATATCGACGATGCGCTACAGCATGCCCGCATGTCGAACGATAGCGTGGCGCTGGTCGATGCCTGCATCACCATGGGACTCACTCTGTCTGATCTCGGGAAAACGGACTCGGCGATCATCATCTATGACGAGGGGATCCGCATCGCGAATGTGATGCGCGACAGTTCTTCTCTTGGGTCCTTCTACGCCAACAAGGCCATTGCGCTCAGCGCGCAGGGGAACCCTCGCCTTGCAATCCGCTTGTATCTCGAAGCTGTGCGCATCCAGGAGGCGCTCGGCAACGAGCGCAATCTCGCAACGTGTTATGGCAACATCGGGATCGAATACGCAAGGCTCAAGGAGTATGGTCGCTCGGAAGACTTCCTCCGCAGGGCAGTCGCGATGAATCTCAGAGTTGGCAGTCGCAGCGACCTGGGGCGCGATCTCGTCAACCTTGGTGTAACGCTCAAGGACAAGGGTTCGTACCAGAGCGCCGATTCTGCGTTTCAGGCATCACTTGCGATCGCCCGTGAACTCGGACTCGATATGAGCATTGCGCAGAACTTGTTGAACCTCGGGAATCTCCATACACGCATGCATCGCTACGACGAGGCGGAGCAGGCCTTCATGCAGAGCATGGATATCTGCACCCGCAATGGCATCAGGTACGGTGTCATGTTGAACCTGGCCGGACTCGGCTCGCTCGACGTCGAGCGAGGCAGGCACAAGGAAGGCATTGCGAGGCTGCAGTCCGCACTGCGCATGGCCAGGGAGGCGGCGCTGCCGACGGAGATCAATGCCATCGCGCTCGATCTCAGTAGAGCATTCGCAACGGCAGGCAATCATCGCGAGGCCTATCGTCATCTCCTCCTGTGGGTCGAAGGCCAGAAGGGCGTGCTCGGGGTGACCGGCGAAGACATGGTCAAACGGCTGGAGGCGGAACTCGACCTCGAGAAGCGCGAGAACGAGATCGAACAGCTCCGTCTCAGGAACACGGTCTCAGAATTGGCTGTGGACCGCCAGGAAACGTACCTCATCGCCGTTGTGATCATCCTCGTGTTGCTCGCCATTCTGCTTGTCGTGCTGTTCCTCAATCGACGCGCAAAGGTGCGTGCCTTCTCACAGCTTGCAGAGAAGAACCTCATCATCGAGCAGGCGTCGGAGAGGCTCCAGGATTCGAACAACCTCAAAGAACTTCTCCTCGATGTGATCACCCACGACTTGATCAGTCCCCTCAGCACCCTCCGCGGAGCTGCACAACTGCTGCAGGAAGATCCCCACAATGAGCGGCTCGTGGACGTGATCGTGCGCTCGAGCACACATGTCGGAGATGTCGCCATCAACGCATCCGCGCTCAGCCGCGTCGCAATCGAAGATCGCATTCCGCGCGACTGGCACTATGTTGCGACCATGATCGACGCGGCACTCGATGAAGCAGCCGATGAACTCGCGCACAGTGGCTTGACTGTCGAACGCAACCTCGAACCCGACCTGCAGATTCTTGCAAATCCCGTGCTCGTCGAGGTGTTCCGCAATTACATCAGCAACGCGATGCGCTATGCGTCCTCCGGCAAACGTCTGCACATCGACGGCTTCCGCTCGGGGATCGATGTAATCGTCCGTGTGGCGGATTTCGGAGAGACGATCCCTGAGGAAAAGCGGACATCCGTCTTCCATCGTCGTGTGCAGCTTCATGCCGGATCACCACGCGGAAGCGGCCTCGGCCTGGCGATCGTTGCTCGCATCGTACAGGCACATGACGGGACAGCCTGGGTCGAACCGAACACTCCCACCGGAAACATCTTCTGTATTCGCATCCCATCGGATCCTCAAACCTCCTGATGCGTCAAGCCCCGTGTTGTTCGTCAAGCAGCAGAGACGACACCGCTGGCACGATAATCGCACCATCCCCCTCTGAGTTCAACCATCTTTATTCCGGCCACACAGACCGATTGCAATCGACAGGGTTCGAGGGCCATTTCTGACGCGTGACGTGCACATCGCGTGACTGATCATTCCGAGGTGAGGCTTCAAATGCCAAATTCGCAGCGTGCAGTTTCGTCCAAACCCGTGCAGGATTTTCAGGGATCGCTCTTTCACAATCGCTACCTGCTTCAAAGAAAGGTGTTCACGTCCAGGTACACGGAGGTCTGGAAGGCCGAAGACACCGGTGCGCAACAAAGGGACAGGGATGTCGCCATCAAGATGTTCACCGTGACAGACGACACGAAGTTGTCACTGGTGGAAACAATCGGCAATGGGTATCTCTCCTTCTCGCTCAGACACGGGAACCTACTGCTCCCAAGTGGCTTCTCCATTGCTGCCGGGAAGCCATACATCGTGCTTCCGTACCAGCGCAATGGCTCGCTCCGTGCCCGGATCGCAGCTGCGCCTGAGAGGCCCTGTCTGACCGAACGCGATCTCGTCACGATGACTCAGCACCTTGCGGACGCGCTCGCGTATCTGCATCGCAACGGTCTCGTGCATCAGGATGTTGCTCCAGAAAATATATTTCCGTCCAGTACGGATAGATTTCTTCTCAGCGACTTTGGCCTGAGCCGTACCCTGCACACGATGCTGATGCATGAGGCTGGTCCCAACAACATGTATCACACGGCCTACGCTTCCCCGCAGCGGTTCATTCAACGCGCTGTAGAACCGCCTGACGATGTGTTCGCGCTCGGAGTGGTACTGTTCGAGGCAGTCAGTGGCTGCACGCCATGGGATGGCGCAGGCGGTCGGGCGCTGCTCGACGGTTCACCGATTCCGAACCTGGGAGCGATGATATCTCAACCATTCGCCTCCATGATCCACGCATGTCTTTCGATGGAGCCCCAGGATCGGCCACATGCAGAGGATATCGCGACGTGGGCCACCGCATATGTCGTTCCATCCGCAGCAATGATGCCGGTGCAGGATGAGTCGGCAACACGCACACGCTCGGATCATGAAGCGCGAGCTCGACGGGAAGCCGAGGTTCGAAGGCGCCTTGACGCTGAAAAACGAGCCCGGATGGAAACCGAGAAACAGGCTCGCCTTGAGGCTGAAAAACGAGCCCGGATGGAAACCGAGAAACAAGCTCGCCTTGAAGCTGAGAGCCGAGTTCGACTGGAAACAGAGGCACGACAGCGCGAGGAGTCCGAAGAACAGGCTCGCCGAGAGTCATCCGTTCAGACCTTTCTTTCATCGATGTCGCATGCCATACGAACACCGCTGCAAATCATCAGCGGCTACACGCAGGTCGTGCGCGAGTCCATCGGGAATGACATCGGTCTGGAACTGACAATGCTGTTTCGTGAGATCGACGGCCATAATGAACAATTGCTCCGAACCATTGAGGATGTTGTCTTCTATGCAAATGTGAAGCTCGGCGTCATCAAACCGACAGTGGGGATCGTGCGATTGGACCACCTCCTCGAGCAACTTCTGGCACAGTATCATCACGCTGCGGAGGAGAAGGAGATCACACTCACACTCACAAATGAGCTCGGAGCGATCCATGTCATGGGTGACTGCGAATTACTCAGGCGAGCGGTATCTGAAGTGATCGAAAATGCGATCGATTACACGCTGAAGGGAGAGGTCCGCATGTCGTTGAAAGCCTCCGAGGTCGGAACGGTATGTGTCGAGGTGATGGATACTGGTGTCGGCATGCGTTCTTCCTTCGTGGCGCAGGCATGCGAACCCTTCACACGAGAACATCGAGATGGCGGCACAGACAATGCCCATGTCGGTCTCGGTCTCGCCATTGCAGAACGATGCATGGACCTGCACACGGGAGGCCTTGCGCTCCAAAGCACACTCGACATCGGTACGCGCGCGACGCTGACATTCACCGACCGCGTCGATTCCTCCATCATTCGAGCGGACTGCGTCCCACCCACCCGTGCAGTGGTACTTGTCATCGAAGATCACGACGCCACGGCGGAATACATGCGCCTGATTCTCGGGCGTACCTATTCGGTGCTGTGCGCGGCCAACGCAGAAGAAGCAAGACTGGCCCTCGCGACAAAGTCTGTCGATGCAATCTGTACTGACGTCTCCCTTGGAGATGAGATCAGCGGAATCGACCTGACGCGTGAACTGCGTACGGATCCCCGTTTTGCAACACTGCCCATCATCGCTGTGACAGCCCACGTCTCCGAGGAGAACCGGCGGGCGTGCCTCGATGCCGGGTGCAACGACGTACTCATCAAGCCCTTCGATCGTCACAAACTTCTTGCTTTGCTCGAAACCCATCTCGCTGCGCGCCGCTCCATGACTTGATCATAGAACCGACATACACCGATGTCTGGAGAGCATAAAAATGGCGAAAACCGCGTGATTTTCGCCATATGAAGAGATTGGTGGAGATGGGGGGAATCTACACCCCCTATTGAATTACAAGGACTTACAGTCGAAAGTACATATTTCGTACATGGAATCAGAGGGAGTTCTGCGATCAGCACTGAGCTGCGCTGGTCACCATCCCGACCCGCTCTCTGAGGTACTGCCATAACGCTGGGTCCTCACACCAGACGAAGCATCTTCGTCTGCCATGCTCAAGATGGGCAGCATGTACTGCATTGTGGTTTTTGCATTCCCGACAAGATTGTGGTTGACTTTTCAGATTTTATTCTCCAATTTCCCGCTTGGAGCTTCCCCTCTTACTTTCTTGCACCGTCCGCCGTACGCCCTGCGTCGGTGGAACCGCCGTA
>JAEYUG010000060.1 GCA_023432805.1 Bacteroidota bacterium
GCACGGGGGGAAGCGGTTCGGGCGGCAGCGGCTCGGGAGGAGACGGCGGCGGCGGAAACGGCGGCGGTGGCTGGGGATATGGCGGCATCCACGCAGGAAACGGTGCCATGGTGCCGCTCCTCTCTTACGACATCCCTTCGCTCACGACAGCGGGCATCCGCCTGAGCGTGGCACAGGGACTCACCGAAGAGCTCGGCGTCAGTCTGCGGTATCAGAGGCGCTGGAACCTGTCGGGTGACATCCGTGCGATGATGGCGGGCATGCTCATCGCCGGTGGGGACGAAGACTTGATCGACGACCCCTATAGCTATGGAAGCGACGAAGTTGCACTCGTCGTCACGGCCATGCTGCCCTGGTCGATGACCGTGCGCGCAACGGGATTCGTGCACGACAAGACGTACGCCTATGCGGCATCACTCGATGTCGCGACCGGCGGACCCGACCGCGCGGATCTGCGCTCGGGCGCGACGCTCGCGATCGAGCAGAGCATCGGGGGATCCTGGCTCGGCTTTGCGGATCCGATGCTCACGGTGACGTACCAGTTCGTCCGCAACGAGTCGAACACGCCCGTGTTCGACTATCATCAGCACGCGCTCTCGCTGGGATTCGAGATCGCCTGGTAGGGCGTCCCCTTCACCCTCTGCAATGGCGGCAACGGTCGCTTCCGCTTGATTTGTGCGTGGCGCTGCGGTAGTTTGCGGTGTTACGCTCCATTTCGGAGCGCAATGTCCGCTTCCGACATCCCTCATCCTCATTCGTCCATACCGCGAGGAGCCATGCGATCTCTTACCCCGCTCCCTCTTCTGGTCGCCGCTGCGATCCTGTGCTGCGCATCGACGCTGCATGCCCAGATCCCACAGACCATCAACTACCAGGGCATGCTCACCGACGCTGCGGGGAAACCCGTGGCCGATGGCACCTACAGCATGCTCATCCATCTGTATGATTCCCCGACCTCGTCTGTCCCGCTGTGGTCGGAAACACAGGTCATTCCGCTGCGCGCGGGCTTGTTCAACATCGTGCTCGGGAGGGTCACACCACTTGCGCTTCCCTTCGACCGCACGTACTATCTGGGTGTGACGATCGGTGCCGGCAGTGAGCTTGCACCACGGACGGCCCTCGTCGCGGCACCGTATGCACTGCGTGCCCGCAGGACGACTTACGCAGACAGCAGCGCGCATGCCACCCGTGCCGCCGACGCCGGCTTTGCAACGATTGCGGGCGGTCTCGTGCCCAACGCGACGGGTGTCGTGACCAGCCTCAACGGCAGCGCCGGCCAGATGATCATCGAGGGTGCAGGTGGTACGACCATCACACGCGTGGGTCCCCGCATCATCGTGCGCAGCGACAGCACGATCGGCGGCATCACGCGCATTGCGAACCTCGACGGTGCGCTTTCCATCACGAGTCCCGGCGGACCCACGGCGACGCTCGACATCGCTCCCGCAGGCATCACGACTCCCATGCTCCGCGACGGTGCAGTCTCGCAGGGCAAGCTGGCGACGGCGGCGGTTTCCACCGACAAGCTTGTCTATCAGTCCGTCACCAACGAGAAGATCGCCGACAATGCCGTCACGCAGGCGAAGATCGCAGACGGATCCGTGCAGACGCCGAAGATCGAAAACGGTGCGGTCACGGCAGTGAAGCTTGCCGACGGGTCGGTCACGATTCCCAAGATCGCCGACGGGTCGGTGACGGGTGCCAAACTTGCCGACGGTTCGGTGACAGGTGCAAAGATCGCCGATGCCACGATCACCACGATCAAGCTTGCCAATGGTGCGGTCACCGCAGGGAAGCTCGCCGACAGCAGCATCTCGGCAACCAAACTGCAGGTTGCAGCGGTCACGAACACGCGCATCGCCGACGGAGCCGTCACGACGGGCAAGTTGGCCAATGCGGCCGCGACCTACGAAAAACTTGCGCCGGCCTCGGTCGGAACGTCGACGCTCATCGACTCCTCGGTCACGCGGCCGAAGATCGTGGAGGCCGCCATCGTGGCATGGCATCTCGCCAGTGATGCCGTCACCACACCGAAGATCGCTGCCGGCGCCGTGACGACAGACAAGCTCGCAGACTCGTCCCTTGCCGCAGACAAGTTCATTCGTCGCACCATCACGACCACGGCGATCGCCCCCGCGGCGATCACCGCGAACGAACTCGCCGACTCGTCTGTCACGCTGTCGAAGATCAGTGCCGCGGGCGCGACGACGGGCAGGATGATCGGCTACGACGGCAGCACCATCACGTGGGTGAATCCCCTCCCCGGTCCCTCGGGCACCGGCGCACCCGGCCAGCTCGCGCGATGGACAGGCGCGAACGCACTGGCGGGCGACTCCGCGCTCGTGTGGAGCGGCACTGCGCTCGGCGTCGGTACGGCAGCACCGCTCGCGCGGTTGCATGTGCAGGGCGACCTCGGTCTCATCGCCACGGCGGCTTCCCCGGCAGGATCGCGGGTTGCCCCGGGCGCCGGTGTGCGTCTGCACTGGATCGCCACGCAGGGTGCTTTCCGCGCGGGACGCGCAGACAGCTCCGAATGGGACTCGGTCAAGGTCGGTCTCTACTCGCTGGCAGCCGGCCGCAACACGACGGCGAGCGGCACGGGGTCGGTCGCGCTCGGGCTCTCGACGATGGCCTCAGGCGATTACGCGCTGTCCGCGGGCACCATGGCCGTGGCGAGCGGACATTACTCGGCGGCGCTGGGACGCTATGTCTCGACCAACGGCAAACCGGGCGCGTTCGTGCTCGGCGACAACAGCACGTCGGTCACCACGGCCGCCTCGGCAATCAACGAGATGACGATGCGTTTCGCCGGAGGCTACCGGCTC
This sequence comes from Bacteroidota bacterium, assembly GCA_023432805.1. Taxonomy (GTDB): domain Bacteria; phylum Bacteroidota; class Ignavibacteria; order SZUA-365; family SZUA-365; genus JAEYUG01. The sequence goes on from JAEYUG010000060.1 coordinate 2,826, forward strand.
TTCACCGACAATGCGGCATCGCTGGGCGTGAGTCTGGCGAGCGGCGGCACCTCGTGGACGACGATCAGCGATCGTGCGCGCAAGGAGAATGTCTCGCAGATCGACGGCGAAGGCCTGCTGCAGCGCATCCGCACACTTCCCGTGACGATGTGGAATTATCGCGGGCAGGACCCATCGATCCGCTACATCGGCGCGATGGCGCAGGATTTTTGGCAGGCCTTCCGTCTCGGCGGCACCGACAGCCTGACCATTTCCACGCTCGCCTACGACGGCGTGAACCTTGCCGCCGTCAAGGCGCTGGAAGCACGCACGCGCTCCCAGGCCGAACGCATCGCCGAGCTCGAGCGCACGCTCGAACAGACGGCCGCCGAGCTGGCACGCACGCGCACATCTGCGGCCGAGCAGCTCGAGGCCACGCAGACGCGCTTGCGCGCGCTTGAGGAAATGCAGCAGCAACTCCTCAAGGTGATGGACAGGATGGAGGCTCGACAGGAGGGTCAGGTGCGGAATGCCTCGCTCACGCCAGACGGTGGGGAAGCCATCCGCTGACGCACCATCCCCCGACGACGGCGAAGGCCGGATTCCCATGCGGGGATCCGGCCTTCGTGCATCCGTGCGCCAGTCGGGTCTGCTGCAGCGGCTCACTCGGGAAGGAAGGAACGCTCCTCCTGCAGCTCAATCCTTTCGATGGCCCGCTGCAGGTTGTCCTGATCGTAGCCCTCGTCGTCGAGCCGCGTACGCAACTGCTGCAGTGCGTCGGTTGCGCGCAGTTCGCCGAGGGACCAGATCGCGATGTCCTTCGCCGAAGGGTCCACATCCGGACGATCGATGAAGCGGCGCAGTGCCTGGAGGATGACAGGGTCGGGTTCGAGCAATCCCGCCGCCTGTGCTGCCTCGACATACACACGCTCCTCCTTCGCACCCAGATCGGATGCGATCTCGTTCGGCAGCGATACGCGCGGCGGAAGCACGCGCCAATACTTGAGGTACGCGATGATGCGGTACTCGGGGATGGGACCCAGGTTGAGCGGACTGAACAGGAACGCGCCCACGCCCATCACGAGTGCGATCAACAGCCAGAGGCGGAGACGGGGACTTAGCATCGAACGTTCGCTCGGTGGTGGTGGGGTGACGTCGCGCGACACGAGATGCCGACGACGGACCGTGTGGAACTTGGGTTGCTTCAACATACGAAATCGCCGGGGCTTCCCATCGCGCCGGCATCCCCATTCAATGATGGTGCGCGGGTCGACGCATGTCCGTATCTTGAAAGTTGCATCAGCCGACGTACACAAACCAGATCGATCATGAGCGCCATCCACATCGATTCCGAAATCGGCCGGCTCCGCCGCGTGATCCTGCACCAGCCCGGACAGGAAATTGAGAACATGACGCCGACCAGCGCTTCGGAAGTGCTTTACGACGACATCCTCCACCTGCCGCGCGCCGTGCAGGAGCACAACCAGCTCGAGTACATCCTCCGCCAGTACAGCGACGTGGTGTTCATGCTCGACCTGCTCGCCGACATCCTCCACGATAGTGCCGTCGCCCATGATCTCGTGCACGCCCTCTGCGATGCCCTCGACTGTCGCGAGGTCTGCGGCGAACTCACCGGCCTGCCATCACACGAACTCGCGTTGCAACTCGTCAGCGGTACGCCCATGCGCGCCACCACCCTATCGCGCTATCTGAGTCCCGACCGCTACGCCCTGCCACCGCTGCCGAACTTCTTCTTCATGCGCGACGCGGCCATGTGCCTCAACCAGCAGGTCATCACCGGCTCGATGGCCAACCGCGTCCGCGTGGCCGAAGCGATCATCATGAAGCACATCTTCACCCACCATCCCGCCGTGCGTACCGATGGATTCTACTTCGACGGCACCGGCAAGGACATGCCCGACCTGACGATCGAGGGGGGCGACGTGCTCATTCTGCGTGAGGATGTCGTGTTGATCGGACAGAGCGAGCGGACGTCGGTCACAGGCATCGACGCCCTGGTGGAAGCCTTCGCCGCCGCCGGCCGCATTGCGCATGTGATCGTTGTCGACCTGCCTCACGAGCGTGCGACGATCCACCTCGACATGATTTTCACACAGATCGATGTGGATGCCTGTGTCATCTTTCCACCGCTGATCACGGGACCGACGGCCTGCCGTACCATCCACATCCGCATCGACGGGGGACGTGTGGTCTCGATCCGCGACGAACGGAATCTACTCTCCGCGCTCGCAGCCATCGGCATCGATCTCGAACCGATTCCCTGCGGCGGAGCCAATCCCATGCATCAGGAGCGCGAGCAGTGGACCTCGGGTGCGAACTTCTTTACCCTGGCACCCGGTCACATCATCGGCTACGGCAGAAACGTGCGCACCTTCGAGGAGCTGGAAAAGCACGGCTTCACGAAGGTGCGATACGATGACATCCGCAGGGGCACGGTGGATCCACGTACCATGCGGCGCGTGGCGATTTCAATTCAGGGCGCGGAACTCTCGCGCGGTGGTGGTGGCTGCCGCTGCATGACGCTGCCCGTCGAGCGCGAGCCGGTTCGGCTCTGAGGCTTCCGCAGCACAGGTGCGCCGCATCGATATGGATCGCGCCGCATCCAACGCAAGCGGTCGACGGAGGTCAGTTCCTCTTCAGACTGTCGCGGATTTCCCTGAGAAGCACGATGTCTTCTGGAGTCGGAGCCGGTGCTTCGGGTTCCGCAGGTTTTTCACGACGCAGCTTGTTGACGCCCTTGACAAGCAGGAACACCGAGAAGGCGACGATGAGGAACGACACGATGCTGTTGATGAAGATGCCGTAATTGAGCGTCACCGCACCGGCGGCAGATGCGGCGGCGAGATCCGCATACGGACCGGCGGCAGTCGCACCGTCCTTCAGCACGAGGAACATGTTGGAGAAATCGACGCCACCCAGCAGAAGACCGATCGGTGGCATGATGACGTCTTTCACCAACGAGGTAACGATGGCGCCGAACGCAGCGCCGATGATGATGCCGACCGCCATGTCAAGCATGTTGCCCTTCATGGCGAATTCCTTGAATTCCTTCAGCATACGGACTCCAGCTCAGTTCAACGATGTTGTGAGTACGGATCAATGTACACTTTCAGCCAGAGAAATCACATGCGCCCTGTCCTTCGCAGGCTTCCGACCGCGTGCTTCGTCTTCACAGTGGTCTACGTCTTCACTGCTTTCGTCCTTGCCGCCACGCTGCACGCTCAGACCACGCGCCTGACCTCCCCCGCCTGGTCATCCTTCGCCACTGCCGCCGCCCGCTATGATTCGCTGCAGCAGGCGATCCGCGTGATGCAGGAAAAGGATCCCTCGCTCAAGACAGATCAGGCCGCGCTGCAGGCACGGCTCGCGCCCGACATGGCGAGGATTCAGGAGATCATCCAGGCACTGTCGCCGCTGGCCCGCACCGCCACAGCGGAAGCCGTCGCCGTCGGGACGCTCTCGCTTGACGACCTGCAGGTCGTCAAGCTGGCAGCGCAGGCTTCGAACACACTGCCACTCATGCTCGAATGCAACACGCGCATGCTCACGCTCGTGCGTCATGCGGATTCGCTGCAGAGCCTCACCCTTGAAACGGCCATGCTCCAGGCCAACGCGGGTGCAGCTGACAAGGCGGAGGCGCTGCTCTCATCCGATCTCCTTGGCAGGGCGACCGGCATGGAGAAGGCGCGGCTCTATGCGATGATCTCGATTGCATACGCCAACGCAGAAGCGCTTGACAAATCGCGCCACTATGCGCTCATGTCCCTGGTGTCCCTCGTGGGCTCTCGCGGGGAACTCGCAGCCTCCGAGCCCGCCGGTGCAGCTGCCGACAGCGTTTCGCGCAGGAACTCGCAGAACCAGTTCTTCATCGGCCAGATTGGCGGCATCATCGCGCCACTGCTGCTGCAGTATGAGCTGAAAAAGGACGCGGCCGGGCGCGACGCGTTCGTCAAGGAAGCCGAGGCGGCCGTTGGGGATCAGTCGGTGTGGACGGGCGCGCTGGTCGCCGCACAGGGCGAGGTCGCGCGCCGCAGCAAGGAACTCGCGGCGATCAACAAGGCCGCTCCCGAATGGGCATCACATGCATGGATCGGATCGGAGGAACTCTCGGTCGAAAAACTGAAAGGCAAGGTCGTGCTGGTGGATTTCTTCGCGACCTGGTGCCGCCCCTGCATCATCGCCTTCCCGCACATCCGCGGCTGGGCGGAGAAATTCGCGAAGGATGGACTCGTGGTCGTGGGTCTGACCAACTACCAGGGCCGTTACGAAGGTGCCTCGGTGCAACCGGAGGTGGAACTGGCAAAGCTGCGCGACGACTTCATGACGAAACACAAGGTGACATGGATCGTCGGAATCGAAAAGACCGGCCGCAGAACCTTCGATGCCTACGATGTCAGCGGCATTCCCCACATGGTGCTCATCGACAGGAAAGGCCAGATCCGCTATACGAAGACCGGCGCATCCGACTATGAAAAGACGGAACAGATGATCCAGCAATTGCTCGCAGAGTAGGGAATGTTGCTGAAATTGACTCTTTCGTCGTTTTAGTGGAAAAATTTCTGTACTATCGCGCCATTATCTGCAAAGCAACAGAGAGTGAATCGTTGTGAAGCAATGGCAGCGGAAGTTCGGAGATCTGGCAGAGCAGCTTGAACAACTCTGCAACGGATCCATCGCGCAGGACGGTGTGCACATCATTGTGTCGGCCACCGTTGATTACGCGTATCATGTCCTGCAATGGATGCAGCACAGGAGGGCCTATACCTTCGATCGCATGGGACTCTCCCTGCGTGACGTTGCCTATGACGTGGTTGCCGAACTGCTTGCAGACGGATCCATCGGTGTCTGCACCAACCTGCGCAAGGGCCTGAGCAGCGAATATGCCGTGCCCGGCACACCGCTGACCGCACGGTACAGTGCCATCGTCGTTCGCACCGTGCAACAGAATCTCACGCGCGTCTTCGCTGAATTCGATCCCGTGCGGGCTCGGTTGATCGAAACCGTCCGTCGACACGTGCGCTCAACAGACCGGTATCTGTGCATCGATGGCTTTCTCGGCCGTCTCTACACCGTCGCCGATCCTGCCGTTGCGAGGCTCCACTGCGAATATCCCGACGAACCGCATCTGCGGCACGCCGCCTTTCGCACCCGTTGTCTGCAGCCGAGTCCCATGATCGCCGTGCTCGAACACTGTCTTGCTGCTCTCTCCACAGACAACCACGTACAATGCGCGATCTTTGAACACGATCTGCTGCGCATTGTCGTCTCCATGCTGGGGGCCGAACTGGATGCCGTCACCTTTGATTCCACGTCGATGCCTGCCGTCGCCGAGGGACAGGAGGAACTCCTTCGTGAAATCGATCGTACAATTATCAACGCCCGGTCATGGATCATGCACAAGTTCGTGCGTCCCCACCGCCTGACTGCCGGCGAGGCGGATGCGATTCTCGATGCTTGCCGCCATGCACTGCTCGATGCGGCATATGCCGACCAGCGCGATCATTACTCATATCTGCGTGAAACCATGCACGGACTGTCGTACGAACGATATCGCGCGATCTATCGCCATCGCACCGAATACATTTTCCGCAAGATTTTCAGCAGCATGGGTGATCACCTTGTAAAAACAGTGACGGAAGGCCCCATGCGTTCCGCCTTGACCAGCTGACAGACGATGGAGCATTTGGCACTCGACCTCATCATTCACCTCGCAGACAGCGGCACACCGCATCCACATCTGGACCTGTGTGCGCATTGCCGCGAGCAGGTGCGCGCCGCACGCGACTTCCATGCATTCCTCGATGATCGCATGGCGGAGACTGCTCCCTCGATTCGCAGCATCCGAAAGGGCGAGGGGCGCCTCCTTCGCCTCGCCGCGCAGACCCTGTCCGCACCTGCAGACACCCTTGTACGACGCACCCTGTACGTCGAAGGCATGGATCTGCTCGTGCGCGTTGTCGAGAACCGCACGCATGACCGGCTCACCGGCTTCGTCATCGCCGATCCGCAATTGTATGCGCACATGACCGTGGCCTTCAGCGGACTTGCCGAGGCGTTCCACCCCGATGCGAACGGCCGCTTCGACATCGGTCCCGCAGATCTCGACATCGATCCCATGCAGGTGGAAATACTCATCGAAGACATGTCTGATGAGGATGCTCTCGATCTGGACGCTTCCGACGATACCGGCAGTACCCCCGCCTGACGCCCCTCCCGGGGGAAGCATTCCCCCACCGCAGAATTCCCCCTCTTGATATCCACGCTGACCCATCTCGCGCTGCTATGCAGGAGAGACGGACACTCGCGCATGCATTTTTCGTTTCGCTGAGACGGTTGCATGTTGGGGGTATGGACCTGCTCTCAACGTTGCTGATCGCCCTCGCGCTTGCGATGGACGCCTTCGCCGTGGCCGTCGGTTGTTCGGCCTATCTGCGCCGCGTCGACATCCGCCAGACCTTCCGTCTCAGCTTTCATTTCGGACTCTTCCAGTTCCTCATGCCCGTGATCGGATGGCTCGCCGGCTCGCGCTTCGCCACGCTGATCTCGGGGGTGGATCACTGGATCGCACTTGCGCTGCTCGCAGGCATCGGGGGGAAGATGCTCCTCGCCGTGAGGCGGGGCGGAGAGACGGACCTCCGGCGTGAAGACGTGACACGAGGCTGGAAGCTCGTCGGCCTCTCGATCGCCACAAGCATCGACGCCCTGGCTGTGGGACTCTCCCTGGCCATGATCGGCGAGGAGATCATCGTACCTTCGGTCGTGATCGGACTTGTTGCCGGCGCCATGACGCTCGCCGGCATGCAGATCGGAAGCCGCGCACCAGCATCCCTCGCCCGCATCATGGAAGGTGCCGGCGGGGTGATCCTCATTCTGATCGGACTGCGGATCGTGGCCGAACACACCGGCATGCTCGGCTAGGCCACACCCTCACGCGCAGGTCTGCGCGTGGCGTGCTCAGTCTTCGAGATCGGTGTACAGCGGGAAACGCGAGCAATACTCCTTCACATCGAGACGTACCTGCTCGAGCGCCGCGTCGTCGTTCCATCGATCGACCACGGTCGAGATCTTCTCGGCCACGAAGGTCATGTCGGCTTCGCGGAAGCCTCGCGTGGTGATCGCAGCGGTTCCGATTCGAATGCCGCTCGTGACGAACGGCGAGCGGTCGTCAAACGGCACCATGTTCTTGTTGAGCGTGATGCCCGCCTTCTCCATCGCCTGCTCGGCATCCTTGCCGCTGATGCCCTTGTTGTGCAGATCGATCAGCATGAGATGGTTGTCGGTGCCACCCGAGATGAGCTGGAAATCCTTCGCCACGAGCAGACCGGCAAGCGCCTGCGCATTGGCCATCACCTGCCGCGAGTAGGTCTTGAACGTCGGCTGCAGGGCTTCACCGTAGGCAACAGCCTTTGCGGCGATGATGTGCATCAAAGGACCACCCTGTATGCCCGGCATCACCACGCCATCCATGACTTCCGACATCATCTTGCGTCGACCCGACTTGGCCATGACATGCCCGAAGGGATTTTCCTCATCCTTGTGGATGAGGATCATGCCGCCGCGCGGTCCGCGCAGCGTCTTGTGCGTCGTCGAGGTGACGACATGACAGTGCGGAAGCGGTGAATCCAGCAGGCTCGCTGCGATGAGTCCCGACGGATGTGCCATGTCTGCCCACAGGTACGCTCCGACCTTGTCGGCAATCTCTCGGAAGGCCTTGTAGTCGATTCTGCGCGAGTACGAGCTCGCACCGACAATCAGCATCTTCGGCCTTTCGCGCTCGGCGATCGACAGTACCTCGTCGAGATCGATCATGCCCGTGTCGCGGTTCACACCGTAGCTCTTGATGTTGTAGAGCTGTCCGGAGAAGTTGACCGGCGAGCCGTGTGTGAGGTGTCCGCCATGGGCGAGATCCATACCCAGCACCGTGTCACCGGGTTTCACATAGGCAAAGTAGACTGCCTGGTTGGCGGTGGCACCCGAGTGGGGTTGCACGTTCACATACTCGGCGCCGTAGAGTTCGCGCAGGCGCGTGCGAGCAAGATCCTCGGCCTGGTCGGCGAATTCGCACCCGCCGTAGTAGCGCTTGCCGGGATAGCCTTCTGCGTACTTGTTGGTGAGCACGCTGCCTGCGGCCTCCATGACCGAGGGACTCGCGTAATTCTCGGATGCGATCAGTTGCAGGCGCGTGATCTGGCGCTCCACTTCGTTGTGGATGATGCCGTGCAGTTCAGGATCGGTGGTTGCGAGGTGCGACATGATGATCAGAAATCTCCGTGGAATAATAGGTATCGTTCTCCGAAGCTACGAAAAGGTGCCGGCATATCACAAAAAAAGCGGCCGAAGCCGCTTTCGTTGGGGGACGGACGTCCTCGTCTGCAAGAACCTACCGCACGATCGAGATCTGGCGGGTCTGCGAGACGATGTCGCCGCCGACATTGGCATTGAATCGAACGAAATACACACCTGCGGGAGCAGTCGTGCCGAGCGCGGTACGTCCATCCCATGCAACCTGATACCGCCCCGCATCATGAGCGACGGCATCGGTGAGTGTGGCGATGCGCTGACCGAGCATGTTGTAGACGGCGAGCGTCACTGTGGAAGGCACGGCGAGTCCGTACGGGATGACCGTCGGCTCGCCCTGCTGAACGGGATTCGGGTAGTTCTGTTCGAGTCCCACCGTGGCAGGAGCGAACATCACGACCGCCATCTGGCTGTACGCCGCACTGCCGTCGGTATCCACCTGACGCAGGCGATAGATCACCTGTCCGTTGCGGGCCGCGCGTTCTGCGTCTGAATCGGTGAACGTGTAGCTGCTTTTCGTCGTGACCGTGCCCTGCCCTTCGATGAAGCCGATCGTGGTGAAGCGCTCTCCATCACCGCGTTCGATTTCAAAGCCATGGTTGGACGTCTCGGATTCCGTGACCCAGTGCAGTTCGGCGGCGCCCCCTGGAACCGCCGTCGCGGTGAAGGAACTGAGTTCGACCGGGATGATCAGATTGCTGATCTGAATCGTCGAATCGTTGCCGTTGTTGAGCAGGTTCGAATACCAGATGGCCGATACTTCGCCCCCCGTCTGATACTGGAGTCCGCCGCGATACGGCAGCGGCTGGTAGATGCCGAAATTCACCGTGCCGTTGGCACTCGACAGAATGTTGAAGTTGAAGCGCAGGATCTCGAAGAAACCGTCATTGAGTGCCTGCGATGCGCAGTCGTTCGACGGCGTGAAGTAGGTGCTGTTCAGAGGCAGGGCGCTGCCGGTGCCGCGCTGATGCTGCACGAAGCGTGCAGCCGCACCGTAGGAATCGTTCTTGAAGATGGGGGCAGCGGGCCAGTATTGTGCGGCATACATCTGCGCAAGACCGGCGTAGGTCATCTTCGTGTTGTTGTACGACATGATGATGCTGTATGCACCGATATTGCGGGGATTCAGGCCCGCACGGGGCTTGATATCGAAGGCAATGGTCAGCGCCGATCCCTGTCCACCATTGCAGACGGTGCGCAGGCGCATGATGATCAGATCGGCATCGGTGGCAACCTGCGCATGACTGGTTGCCAGCGTACCAGCGAACAGGAGTACAGCGAAAAACGCGACGACAAGACGCATGAGCACCTCCTCAAGTGTTCGTGAATACCTCGGTCGTGAATGGGGGGCAATGTACGCACATTCATGTGCGAATTCCACTCGGGAGGAAAGACGTCTTCGTTCGCTGCACACGTCGAACATCCGTAAACCGACGCGCAACATCGATCACTGGTGGACGAGGGCGTCCACCGACCGTTTCGACCGTTCAGGCGTCCACCGACCGTTCCGACCGGTCATAAAAAAAGCCGTCGCAAGGACGGCCTTTCTGACGGGAAGAACGCTGTCCCTCAGCCGGCGAGAACGCCGTTGAGCTTTTCGACGATCGCGCTCTTGGGTGCGACGCCGACCATGCGATCCACCACCGCGCCCTTGTCGAACAGGAGCAACGTCGGGATGCTGCGAATGCCGTAGGTGTCGGCTACACCCTGATTGTTGTCGACATCGAGCTTGGCAATCTTGACCTTGCCGGCGAACTCGCCGGCGAGTTCCTCGACGACGGGTGCGATCAGACGGCAGGGACCGCACCAGACGGCCCAGAAATCGATGAGGACGGGCACGTTCGACTGCAGCACTTCCTGCTCGAAATTCGCATCGGTTATTTCAACGGGTTTCATGTGTCTGTGTCTCCTACGAGATGGTATCTGTGGTGATCCGTACGTTTTGTTTTCCAAATATAGCCCGCAGTCTGCGCAAAACATCCGCTGACGCACGCACGCGGTGTCTGTTCGCCATGAGATGCCACGCCTCGCCTCCAGGTTCAGTCACGTGAAAAAAAACCGGGCAATCGCCAGTGCCTCGCAGTTCGTCGAGGGCTTCGATACCCCGACGCACCTGCGCCTCGCTCATCTGCCTACTGTCGATCGTCACCAGCAGACCGGTTGCGAAGCGGTGCATGGCCGTCTCGATCGGCAATACGTCGTCGGCCATCACCTTGAGCGCGTCACCGCTGACTTCGGCGCGACCCGTGATGACGACAGCCTTGTCGGCTTCCACGGCGGGGGCGCATTTCTGGTAGGATTTCGCGAAGATGAGCACCTCGGCCTTCCCGGTGAAATCCTCGAGTGTGACGAAGGCCATGGTATTGCCGCTGCGGTCGATTTTCGTGCGCAGGGCGCTGATGATGCCGCACACCCGCACCTGTGTGCGGTCGAGTGTGGGATCGGCTTCGCCGAGACGCACTGTTCCGAGCACGTCGGCCTCCTGCCGCCAGATCTCGAGGGGATGGCCGCTGATGTAGAGTCCGAGCACGCTCTTCTCATGCGCGAGCGTGATCTGGTCGGTCCACCGCGCCCGCTCGGGAATGGGTGGATGTGCGACCTGCGACGAGGAGCCGCTGTCGATGTTGTCGAAGAGGCTGGACTGTCCGGCCTCACGGTGCTGCTGCCGCTGCTGGGCCCAGGCAATGGCGCTTTCGATCACATCGAAGAGCGCGGCGCGGTTGTCGTGCAGGCTGTCGAAGGCTCCGGCCATGACGAGGCTCTCGAGCGTCTTCTTGTTGACTGCGCGCGTACCGACGCGCTCGCAGAAGTCGAAGATGTCGGTGAAGCTTCCCCCGGATGTGCGCGCCTCGACGATGGATTCCACCGCCCCGACACCCACGTTGCGGATCGCCGCCATCCCGAAACGGATCGTTCCATCCGTCACTTTGAAGGAGACGTGGCTCGCGTTGACATCGGGAGGCCGCACATCGATGCCGAGCTTGTGACATTCGTCGATGAGCACGACCACATCGTCGGTCTTGTCCATGCCCGACGTCATCATGGCAGCCATGAACTCGGGGGTAAAGTTGGCCTTGAGGTAGGCGGTCTGGTAGGCGAGCAGCGAGTAGGCGACCGAGTGGGACTTGTTGAAACCGTAATTGGCGAAGCTGTCGATCATGTCGAAGATTTCGCTGGCGATCTTCGCGCTGATGCCGCGTGCGCCGGCGCCCTCGACGAAGGCAGTGCGCTGCTGGGCCATGACGTCGGCCTTCTTCTTGCCCATCGCGCGACGCATGAGATCGGACTGCGCGAGGGTGAACCCGGCGATCTCGCTGGCCAGCTGCATCACCTGTTCCTGATAGACGATGATGCCGTAGGTCGAGGCGAGAATCGGCTCCATCGCCGCATGCAGGTAGGTGATCTTCTTGCGCCCGTGTTTGCGGTCGATGAAGTCGTCGATGAACTCCATCGGTCCCGGCCGGTACAGTGCGTTCATCGCGGCGAGATCGTCGATCGAACGCGGCTTGAGCTTGTGCAGATACTCGCGCATGCCGACGGATTCGAACTGGAACACGCCGACCGTGTGCGCATCGCCGAACATCTCGTAGGTCTTCTCGTCGTCGAGGGGAATCGCGTCGATGTCGAGGTCGATGCCGCGGGTCTGGCGCATCATGGCCAGCGTGCGGTCGATAACGGTAAGCGTGATGAGGCCGAGGAAGTCCATCTTCAAGAGCCCCGCCTCCTCGAGGTCGCTCATGTTGTACATCGTCATGAGCTCGGTGCTGGGCGTCTTGTACAGCGGCACATAGTCGCTCGTGTCGCTCGGTGCGATCACCACACCCGCCGCGTGCATGCCCGCGCCACGCACGAATCCCTCGAGCACGAGCGAGTACTCGACCAGCTGCCTGATCTTGGGGTCGGTGCTCTCACGCACCCAGGAGAGTTCCTTGACCGGCTCCCACTTGTCGTCGTCCTCGGCCAGACCGAGTGCCGAGGCCAAAGGCTGCACCTTCCCCATCTTGACGGGGATGTGCTTGGTGATGCTCTCGACCGTGGCGATGGGCAGGCCGAGCACGCGGCCGACATCCTTGAGGACGGCACGCGCAGAAAGCTTGCCGAAGGTGATGATCTGCGACACCGAACCGGCACCGTACTTTTCGCGCACGTACTGGATCACCTCGTCACGGCGGTCGTCCTGGAAGTCGACGTCGATGTCGGGCATCGACACGCGGTCGGGATTCAGGAAGCGCTCGAAGAGCAGATCGTAGCGCAGGGGATCGACGTCGGTGATGCCGAGCGCATAAGCGACGAGACTTCCGGCAGCGGACCCGCGGCCGGGTCCCACACGAATGCCGTTGCGCTTGGCTGCGTTGATGAAATCCTGCACGATCAGGAAATACCCCGCGTACCCCATGCGCGAAATCACGCCGAGTTCGTACTCGAGCCGGTCGGTAATTTCGGATGTCGTTGCCTTGTATCGCGTGCCGAGACCCTCTTCGGCCAGCTGGCGCATGTAGTCGTCGAGGGATGTCGCCTTCGAGTCGGAGGGAATTGGAAACGCCGGCATGTGGTTGGTGCCGAGCTCCATCTCGAAGGCGCACTTGTCGGCAACCTCGAGGGTCGACGTGATCGCCTCGGGGAAGTCTCGAAACAGCCGATGCATCTCGTCGGCGCTTTTGAAGTACACCTGGTCGGTTTCGTAACGCAGGCGCTGGATGTCCTCTGCCTCGCGCACGTCGGCGATGTGCAGCAGCACGTTGTGCGGCACCGCGTGTTCCGGCTTGACATAGTGACTGTCGTTGGTCGCGATGAGCTTCATGCCCAGCTCGCGCGACAAACGCACCATGCCCTCGCGCACGATGCGCTCGCGGTCGATGCCATGATCCTGTATCTCGAGGTAGACATCGTCGGCGAAGATGTCCTTGAGCCGCGTCGCTACATCCCGCGCAGCATCATAGTCATTCGCTGCAAGGTACGAGGCGACCACGCCGCCCGCGCAGGCCGTCAGGGCGATGAGTCCCTCGCTGTGCCGCTCGAGCACCTCGAAGTCGATGCGGGGTTTGTAGTAAAATCCCTCGGTATGCCCGATCGTCGTGAGCTTGACCAGGTTGCGGTATCCCGTCTCGTTCTTCGCCAGCAGCACAAGATGGTTGTAGCCATGGCGCTTGCCCTCCGGATGTGTCTCGCTCGACGCCTTGTCGAGGCGGCTCCCGCGCGTGACCATGTACATCTCGTTGCCGATGATCGGCCTGATGCCCTGCTTCTTCGCCTTCTTGTAGAACTCGACCGCCCCGAACATCACGCCATGGTCGGTGAGTGCAACCGCCGACATGCCGTTCTGCACGGCTGCCGAGACCAGGTCATCGACTGTGCAGGCTCCGTCGAGGAGGGAGTAGTGTGTGTGGTTGTGGAGGTGGATGAAGGAGGACATGCAGCGGAATGTACGTCGGAGATCGGGGTGGATCGGGCATGGGTGTCGGAAGCGAAATATACCCGCGTCCACTTCGGCAGACAAACGGGGCGGGCGCAGACGTGCGTGGGGACGCACGAAGAGGTCCGTCCTCACGTCTTTTTCGTACCTTGCGTGCATGACTGACGATTCCCTTCTCCCGCGTGCAATGCGCGCCTATGCCGCACGCAATTTCGACGTGGCGCTTCCGCTGCTGGCCAGCGCCCGTGACGAGGCACCCGACGATGCCGCGCGCGTCGACATCCTCTTCCACCTCGCCAACGTCCACGATGCACTCGGCCACGCGCTCGAAGCCCTGGAGGCGCTGCGCGACCTGCTCGCGCTCGACTCCGACCACCCCGGGGCATGGAACAATCTCGGCGTGATCTGCAGCCGCATCGGCCGCCTCGACGAGAGCCGCGCCGCCTTCGAGCAGGCCTACCGGCTCGATCCCTCCAACGCCGCGGCGCTCGCGAGCCTCGGTTCGGTCGCGCTCAAGCAGAGCGATGTGGGCGCGGCCCACGACTACCTCTCACTGGCCCTGCAGGTCGATGGAACCCTGCCCGTCGCACACGCGAATATGGCGCTCGTGCTGGCAGTGTTTGGAAGGATCGAGGAAGCCGAGGAGTCCTTGCGCCTTGCCGTGCTCTACGGCTTCGACCAGGCGGAAGCCGTCTCCGAACGCATCGACCGGCTGCGGGCGCACCGCGATCGCGTGCTGGCAGATCTGGCTGCGCACCAGGCCGCGGACGCCGAACCCGGCACGGCGACGGATGCGGATGATGTGCTCGAGACGGATGCGATGTGATGCACACGCTCAGCAGGCGCGAACGCGAACGTACACTTCGAAGGGAGGCGCTGCTCGACGTCGCGGCCACGGTCTTCTTCGAACAGGGGTTCGACGCCTCGATCGAGGCGATCGCCGCGCGTGCCGGGATCGCGAAGGGCACGGTGTACCTGTCGTTTGCGAGCAAGGATGACATCCTCCTGCTGCTCGTCTGTCGGGGACTCGACCGCATGATCGCGATGTTCGACGAGGCGGCCGCCTCCGGCGGAGACGCACGTGCCCGAGTGCTGGCATTCGGCGAAGCGTACCACCGCTTCAGCACGACAGAACCGGATTACTACCGCCTCCTCAACGACATGTCGGGCACGAGTCCGCTGACCCAGGCGGGCGACGACGTGCGCGCGCAGTTGCGCGAGCGCGCAGACGCAGCCTGGAGCGTGATCACGTGCATGCTGCAGGAGGGCATCGACAGCGGCGCCCTGCGGGGGGATCTGACGGCATTCGAGATGGCGATGATTCTGTGGAGCAGCGCCACCGGCGTCCTGCGCCAGATCTCGACGATGCGTGCGATCGAGGATCCGGATCATGCGGGGAGTTCCTTTTCCATGCAGACGGTCGACACCAAGCGTATCTATGATGCCACGATCGCGCTGCTGGCCGATTCGCTGGCTCGTTGACGGGCGGGTATCGGACGCGTCAGGGTCCACCCCACCTACAGCGGCACAGGTTGCAGATGCGGCGTGTGTTGGGTAGCTTTCCGAGTTTCGAGTTCCATTCCCTCATCCACTTGATGTGCACAGCGTGAACACTCAGAGTTTCGGTCTCGGCGCCCTGATGCTGGCCTCGGCGGCCCTCGGAATCTACTTCGATGATCTTCCGATCCGCATTGCCGCCGGCGCACTGTTCCTCATCGGTGCAGTGCTCCTTTATCTCACGCTCGCACGCGCGCAGGAGGCTGACACCGACGACGAGGTCGCAGACGCTTCCCCCGACACAGAGCGGCAGGCCCCGAAGCGACGCAGGGAGCGCAGCGCGGGCACGGATGCCGATCTGCGCACGCAGGAGGATGCGGCGGCACCATCCCCCGCACCGTCTCTGGCGGGCGGTGATGGCACCGGGATCGAACGTCCCCCGGTTGCGGAGAGCGTGCCGGACATCCCTGTCGAGTATTACCGTCCCGAGTCCGAGACGCTTGTGCCCGATGATCCCCGTGAGGAGTTCGACTTCCTGACGCGCAAGCTGCTCGAGGTGCTGCGCGAGAATCTGATTTCCGACACGGTGGCGCTGTTCTGGATCAACCGCGAGCGGCAGCAGATCGTGATCGGGGAATTCGTAACCGAGAGCCGGTCGTTCACCACGGCGCGGCGGCTGCCGCTGGGGATGGATCTGGTGAGCAAGACGGGACTCGGTGGCCGCCCGGTGATCATCACCGATATCAACCGCGCATCGGAAGCCGAGCTGCTGCCGTACTATGATGGACACGAGGGTGTGCAGAGTTTCGTGGGTGTGCCGGTATACTTCGACGACGAGGCGATTGCGGTGATCACGGCAGATAGCCGCGTGACGGATTCGTTCGGTTCGGAGAGTGTCGCGGTGATCGGCAAGACGGCGGCGCTCGTGGCGCTGATGTTGCGCAGCTACAATCAGAAGTTCGATCTCGCGGCCGATGCACGCCTGCTCGGCGTGTTGACGCGGCAGCGGCGTACGTCCACCGAACATCAGGACGCCTACGCTGCGGCGGATGCGGCGCTTCAGGCGGTGACGGAGATCATGGACTGGGACTACACCGCGGTGCTGCTCTACAATACGGACCGCTCGTCGTGGCAGGTGATCAAGAGCCGGGCGAAGACGGCCAGTCTGCCCTACATTGCCGAGGGCGTGACCGTGGATGTCGAGCACGGCGTGCTTGCACGGGCGCTCGACGAAATGAAGGGGGTGCGCGTGGATGCCCCCACCCCGCCGCGTTTCCGTTTTCATGAGAAGGAGGCGCTGCCCGCGGGTGGTGAGTTGTGCGTGGTGCCGATGATCGCGGCAGGCCGCTGCCTGGGTCTGCTCGTGGTTGAGTATCGCGAGGCGCATCAGTATGGAGACCGCGACCTGGTCGTGCTCGAACAGATCGCCGCGCTCGGCGCGCAGTATGTGGAAAGCGCGCGTCTGCAGGAGCTGTCGCGCCACGCACTGCTGGTCGACGAGCACACGGGTGCCGCCTCTCGGACCCTGCTCGTACAACGGCTCGGCGAGGAGATTGTGCGCATGGATGCAGGCGATTATCCCGCAGTGTTTTTCCTCATCGCGCTCGACCAGCCCGACGAGGCGCTGCATCGCTACGGCAAGCACGGCCTCGAATCCATTTACGCCAACGTCGTGGCGGTCGTGCGCACGCATCTTGCGGCATATGACGTGCTCGGCCGTTTCGATCTGACGCGGCTGGGACTGCTGATGATCGGCACGACGGCAGAGGATGCGTATCTGCGCGGAGAGAAAATCCGCAAGGCCGTCTCCGGTCACGTGTTCGCACTCGACGGGATGACGTTTTCGGTAACGGTGAGCATCGCGGGCTGCGCGTTTGCGCGCGGCGGGGATGTCGATCACGTGCTGCGCGTGGCGCAGCAGGCGATGGATCGTGCAATCGGCGATGGCGGCAATTGTGTGAAGGTGGTGTGATCGCACGGTGCGAGCCATTCGAGCCGCAGGATCATGCAGCGGACGCAATGGCGCCTTTTGATTCAGCAGCTTCGATTCTGCATATTGCGGGTTCGGTTTTTGTTGTAACGACACGGGACTTGCCCGTGTCTCTTGTTCATGAACAGACGGATGCGGAGACGCACGCATGATACTCGGACGGGTGATCGGCACGGTATGGGCCACCAGGAAGGATGACGGCCTGGTTGGTGCAAAAATCCTGATCGTGCAACCGGTCGATCTTGCGTACGTACACGAATCCGGTTTCGTGGTTGCCGTCGACAGTGTCGGTGCGGGTGTGGGCGAGATCGTGCTGGTCGCGCAGGGCAGTTCCGCACGCCAGACGACACTCACGCACAACCGTCCCATCGATGCCGTCGTCATGGCCATCGTCGACAAGCTCGACGTGGATGCCGTCGCGGCGGCGGCTTCCGCAGCGACGCCCGAGGCATCGCTCGCACCCGACGCCGCCGATGCCGCGGGCGCACGGAACTGATCCCCCCCATCACGTGTTGCATTGAGGATATGTTTTTCGCAATCGTCATCGGCACCGTCTGGGCCACCGTCAAGGATCCGCATCTCGCAGGCGCATCGCTCGAGATCATCCAGCCCATCGACGCACGCCGCCGGCATGCGGGAACGCCCATTGTTGCCGTCAACACCATCGGTGCGGGTGCCGGCGAAACCGTGATGTACATCACCGCAAGTGAAGCCGTGATTCCACTGCCCGTCGACATGGCGCCGGTGGACGCGAGCATCGTCGGTATTGTGGACCGCATCGACCTCGAACCGGACCTGCGCGCACTGCTTCCAGCGTGACGCGCGGTCATCGCGATTTTTTTCACCGACGTAACAGGTACCCCGAGTGAGAATTTCCAAACAGTACACCAACCGCGAGAGCCAGAGTCTCGACAAGTATCTCCAGGAGATCGGCAGGGTCGACCTGCTGACACCCGATGAGGAGATCGAGCTTGCCAAGCGCATCAAGGGCACGGGTGCATCGGCCCAGCTCGCGCTCGAAAAGCTGACGAAGGCCAATCTGCGCTTCGTGGTCTCGGTGGCCAAGCAGTACCAGAACCAGGGGCTGTCGCTCGGCGACCTGATCAACGAGGGCAACCTCGGTTTGATCAAGGCGGCCAAGCGTTTCGATGAGACCCGCGGTTTCAAGTTCATCTCCTATGCCGTGTGGTGGATCCGTCAGTCGATCCTCCAGGCCCTTGCCGAGCAGTCGCGCATCGTGCGGCTTCCGCTCAACCGCGTCGGCGCGCTCAACAAGATCGGCAAGAAGTTCAGCGAACTCGAGCAGTCGTACGAGCGCGAGCCGAGTGCGAGCGAGCTCGCCTCCGAACTCGACATGACGCTATTCGAAGTTGCCGACACGTTGAAGATCTCCGGCCGCCACATCTCTGTGGATGCGCCGTTCGCGCAGGGCGAAGACAACCGCCTGCTCGATGTGATCCAGGACGACCGCCAGCCGCCTCCCGACAACAGTCTGATGAACGAGTCGCTGAAGGTCGAGGTGCGTCGCGCGCTGGCAACGCTCAGCGAGCGTGAGGCAGAGGTGATCCGCCTGTATTTCGGCCTCGACCGCGAGCATTCGCTCACGCTCGAGGAGATCGGCGAGAAGTTCAATCTGACCCGCGAGCGCGTGCGCCAGATCAAGGAGAAGGCCATCCGCCGCCTGCGCCACGCCTCGCGCAGCAAGCAATTGCGTTCCTATCTCGGCTGACCCCTGCCGCATCCCATGCAAGGCCCGCTTCGCGCGGGCTTTTTCTTTGGTGCACGCAGCGGGGCGGGCACAAAATTCTGGATTGTCCCGCGCAGCGCACTCATCTACATTGTGCTTCGAATTCGCCCGATGTCCCATTCGGAGACGCTGAATGAAACGTTATCTACTGTCTGTTCCTGAGAGCTTTGCAATGTATGCGGATCTGCTGATCAACAAGGTACACATGCGGCCGCGTCCCGTGCGTAGCGATGTACAGCAGCAGGCGATCACCGTAATCCGTGCACGGAAGCCTCAGGAAGGTGGTATGGCCGATTACAGGAATCTCCTCGCCGGCGGCGGCGAACGTCCCCGCTGATCCGATCGGTTGCATAGCCTCCCACACAATGCGACGCGCCCGGCCATGTGCCGGGCGTTTCGCATTTTCCTACATTGCATCAACAGATTGTACCATCACACCAAGAGGCCAGCGTGGCGGAAGTGACATGTACGCGGTGCGGACAGACGCGTGAAGCGGTTCGCAACACGGCGTTCTATATCGGAGAAACGGGTCGGAAACTCAAGGAACATGCCTGCCAGGAGTGCTGGAACGAGTGGGTGAAGATGCAGATCATGATCATCAACGAGTACCGGCTGAATCTGATGGATCCGCAGACCGACGAGTTCCTCAACAAGCAGGTGCTCGGGTTCTTCAAGCTCGATGCCGACGGTGTCGCCGGCGTGAACTTCACTCCGCCCGAAGCCTGAGGGGAGCACAGACCTTTCGTCTGCACCGCGCAGGAAGTACGTGGAGAGGACGGACGGGGGCGTCCGTCCTCCATTTTCCGACTGTGGATGCCACCCTCTCAGCGCACGAGCAGAAGGGGCCGCATCACGGCCGCATCTCCCGCGCGGAGCGTGCACAGATACATGCCGGGGGGAAGATCCCCCGCATTCCACATCCACCGATGCCCGCCGGCTGCCAGATGCCGCGCGGGCATCAGCATGTGGACGCGTCCGGTCACATCGGTCACCGTCAACTCCGCAGTGGAAGCTTCCGCCAGCGAGAAGGTGATGCTCGACGCTCCCCGCATCGGATGCGGCGTGCTTCCGGCGATTGAAAGAACGGGACGCGGAGCGGGATCATCCACCGATGTCGGCGTTTCCTTCCACTCGCGCAGGCCGTCTTCACAGGCGGCGTAGAGGCGCCCGTCGACTGCAAGCAGATCCGACACGTAGGTGATGCCGATGCCTTCCGACAGCGTCCATGACGCACCGCCGTCGTCGGATGTGTAGAACAGCGTCCCCTCGTGCGTGGTGTTTACGATCGCGTACACACGGCTGCCGATGGTCGCCAGCCGCACATCCCACGACGGTGGAAATGGCGTGCCGGCATTCGTCCAGGTCTCACCGGCATCGTCGCTGAAGAAAATGCTGCGCGAACCGGCGACGAAGAGACGTCCGTTGCCATGGTGCATGTCGACGAGTTCGAGTCCGGGTATCGGCGCGTCGGGCACCGGCGCCTCTTGCCAGGCGGCACTTCCGACGGGACGTCGATACACCCCGCCATTGCCCCCCGCCGTTGCGACCAGGGCACCATCCACCACCTGCATCGTGTAGACCGTGTACGCGTTGTTCCACGGCAGTCCGTCGCTCGATGCCGTCCACACCGACGCACCACGCGCGCGCGCGAACACGCCCGCGCCACC
The DNA here is from genome assembly GCA_023432805.1 of Bacteroidota bacterium. Classification (GTDB taxonomy): domain Bacteria; phylum Bacteroidota; class Ignavibacteria; order SZUA-365; family SZUA-365; genus JAEYUG01. The sequence goes on from JAEYUG010000060.1 coordinate 23,438, forward strand.
GGTGCCCGCATAGAGCGTGTCGCCGCGCACGGCAAAGCAGAGGATGTCGCTCGCGCCGAGACCGGTCATGCCGTCGCTCGCCGCGTGCCAGCTCGCGCCCTCGTCGCTGCTGCGCCAGACGCCGCTCTTGTAGGTGCCGACGTAAAGCGCGCCGTCGAAGCGCGTGACCATGCCGATGGCGAGGATCGAGGGATCCACGACCCCGAGCGGGGTCCACGTCGCACCGCGGTCGTCGGAGCGATATACCTGCGTTTCGCCGCTGGCGTACACGACGCCATCGATGTCGGCGAGAAAACTGAATTGTTCTGTGGGAAGATCGGGAATCCGCGACCACGACTGTGCCGAGACCGGGTGGGCGAGCACGGTCAGCGAGACAACGAAGCCGACCGCATAGGCGAGGGGAAGCAGCGCGCGGGCTGCACGAAACTGGAACATGACGACACAACCTGTATGTGTGAGAGTTGGATATCCTGTATAACGGACATCCGCCCTCCAGGTTTCAACGCATCATCATCTTTTCATGATCCGCATCTGCCGACCCTCCGAGGTCAGCAGGTACAGGCCCGCGGACCAGGCGGTGGTGGGGATGATGCGGATACCGGCGAGTGCGCCGCTCCAGACTACGCGGCCAAGCAGATCAGTGATGCGCACATCGATCTGACGTGCCGATGTGCTGCGCAGCGTCAGCACGTCGGTGATGGGATGCGGGGCAGCCGTGATCTCGATGCCGCGCGCGTGCGCCTGCCTGCGCGTGCGCGTGCCGTCCGCCACATCGAGCGTGTCGACCGCAGTGGTCGCGGTGCGGATGATCGCGCGCATCGCATCCATCTTGTGCGTGCGGTCGGGGTGCGCAACGTCGTCGGTGAGTCCCCAGCACCCGTAGCGCGTGTATGCGGAGGCCAGCGTGAAGTGCAGCGCGAGCCCGCCCCCGAGGTCGCGCCACGTGGCGGTGTAGTTGGCCACGAGCACGTCTCGCATCGCGAGGGTGCGGTGCGCGCGGATCTGCGCATCGAGGTTCGTCGTGCCTCCGCCGGCGGGCAGGTGCGGACCGCCCTCGTACGAAGTGCAGCCCCCGGGAAGCTTCCACGCCGCGGCCTTGGCCACGTGCACCGGACGGTAGGTGGCGGTCTGCGCATCCGTGCGCTGCGCGGTGATGTCCTCCATCATTCCTGCCAGCATCGCTGACGTGTCGGGCGACGAGGCGCGGGTGGACCCGAAGTACAGCGCGGTGCTTGTGGCCCAGATGTATCGGTCGGGCGCGCCGAACGTGCGGTTGATGTAGTCGAGGTGCGTATCGCTGCGGCCGTGGTACGCGTGCTGCCCGGCCATGATCACGCGGATGCGGCGGTTGATCTCCTGCGCGCCGAACACGCCCGCGAACCAGCGCGACAGCTCGACCGTGCGACGCGCGTGGTTCTGGTCGAAGCTGATGCCGCGCGCGGCCGCGGCCGCGGCGTTGTAAGGACCGTGCGTGGCCTGAGTCGGACTCCACACCTCGTTGCTGCTCTCGACGTAGATGTTGATCGCGGGGTCGAGATCGCGTGCGAGCATGGTCGCGAGCTCGGTGACGTAGGTGGAATCGCAGGATTGATGCACGCAGATCCAGACGTCCTTGCGCAACTCGTTCGCGAGCGCGACGATGTACTCCCAGCACCACCCGTCCCGCTTGCCGCTGGTGGAAGCCATGCTCACCTGGGCTGCGTCGCGGGGCGTCTTGCGTTGCTGCCAGCGGGTGACGGCCGGGTAGACGGGTTCGCCATCCCAGATGTTCTGGACGTTGTAGAAGCGGTAGCATGCGAAGTCCGCCGCCCGGCAGAGCGCGATGTAGGCGTCGGTGAAGATGCGCGCATCGTCGATCGGGTATCCGGGTCGGTGCACGCGCAGCTCGGTGATGCCGGAGTTGAGTGGGGATGCAGGTGTGCGCCGTGTGTCGCGGAGCTGGAGGAAGACGAGTCCGTGATTCGCGTTGGGGAAGCCTCCGACCACGAGCTCGAAGGTGGTGCGATTGCGCGTGCTGTCGTAGACGACGTTCTCGATCGCGACGCTCGTGCCCGTGGCGCGCACGGTGGCCCTGCCGGTGAAGGCGCCGGCGTAGCGTCCGCTGTAGTCGATGCGGTAGCGGTCGGGATCGTCGATGCTGCCGGCCCATTCGGCGACGGGACGGCCATCCATCAGCACCAGATCGAAATCACTCGCTGGCCATCCGAGGCTGTCGTAGCCCGTCGCGTTGCTGTATCGGCTGGTGTGGTTGAGGATGTTGACGAAGGCGCCCATGTCGTCGAGGTTCACCCCGAGCGCGAAGCGTGCCTGAGGCTGCGCCGCAGCATTGCTCACGCACGCGGCGGTGCAGAGCAGCAGGGTGAGCAGACGAGGCACCATGCCGATCGGATTACTTCGCAAGTGATCGGTTGAACCAGCGGGTGATCGCGTGGTTCAGTGCGACACAGCCGGTACCCTCCACGCACGAGAGCAGGATGCTGATCCACAGCGGCTGCTGCAGCCAGTCGGTGAACACCAGGTAGTTGATGACGAACACGACAAGTGATATCAGAGTGGCGGCGAGGAGCAGCCTGTTCCACGAGACCGGTGTGCCGACTGTCGTGCCTGAAGCGTGCGTGGTGTCCGTCATGAAATCCTCTCGGCTGATGTCGGAAATGTGCGTTGTGGGTGATCCGGTGAATCTACTAATTTACCTGATTTCCCCGTATCATTCGAAAGGACCGCCAGCGAATCGTTAGAGCGGACGAGCAGCAGGCAACGCTCTGTTGAACGCAGTGATTCTGCTGACATCTAACTATGCGAGAGATGAATCATGAGTACAGTATTCGTCAACATTGGTCTTAGCCTGGATGGCTACATGGCACCGGAAGGTATGACCATGGAAAATCCAGGGTACAAGAACTGGGGCGCCAAGTGGGGTGCGCTGATGGCTTGGCTCGTCAATCAACAGCACTTTCGGGAAAACCTCAAGCTCGGGCCAGGAGGGACGACCGGACCGGTCAATGACCTGGTCCGCAGCACGATAGAACGCATCGGTGCCAACATCATGGGCAAACGAATGTTCGACCAAGGCGAGCGCACCTGGCCGGAGGAGGCTCCGTTCCACACGCCGGTTTACGTCCTTACCAATGAGAAACGTCTACCCTGGGTGCGTCCCGGCGGAACAACCTTTTACTTCATCAATGACGGACCGGAGACTGCCCTGGAGCAGGCTAGGGAATCCGCAGGCAGTCGTGATATTCGTATCGCGGGAGGTGCGGATGTGATCCAGCAATACTTGAATCTTGGTGCCATAGATGAGCTGGAAATCGCCTTGGCGCCCGTTTTGTTCGGCGGCGGGCGGCGTCTCTTTGAGAACCTTCGCGAGCCCGGCCCGCAGTTTCGTATTACCACCGTGATTGATGGTCCCGAAGCCACACACGTGCGCTATTCGGCTCAAAGGTAGAAGAGCGGAACCTGATCGATTCCGCTCTTCTGTCGAACGACTGCTTCCGACTGGCATCGGAAGCTGGGGGCTGGGGGTGTGGGCCCTGTAGGACTTGAACCTACGACCAATGGATTATGAGTCCACCGCTCTGACCAACTGAGCTAAGGGCCCGAACAGGTCAAAATACCATGGCATCGAAGGAAATGCAACGCGCACTGCGTATGTTCGAGGATGCATGCGCACCACCGAAACATGTTCGTACGCGAAGGCGCCACACGGCCCCGACGACGTCATGATCGTCCGTCACGGGAGGACGGACGCCCTCGTCCGTCAGACCGAGATCCGGTGCGACGCATTCATTTCGCGATCGCGATGCTGGCCATGCTCGTCGTGCTTTTCGGCGCTGTGCCCGGATGCAACCCGTTTGCGCCTGAACTCGCGGGCGAGAACGAAGGACGCGGGGTGCTGATCAGCGACCAGCGCACGATCGAGGGCGTGTTCCAGAACATGCGCTATGCATATACGTTCAAGGATACGACGATCTACGGCGGACTGCTCGCGCAGGATTTCGTCTTCACCTACCGCGACTACGACAAGGTGGTCGACATCAGCTGGGGCCGCGACGACGAAATGCGCACGACGCATCAGCTGTTTCAAAACGCGATGACGCTCAATCTGGTCTGGAACAACATCGTCGGGTTTTCAGGGGATTCTCTGCTCGCAAGTGTGACGCGCAGCTTCAATCTCACGGTGACGTTCTCGCCGGGCGATGCCGCGCGAGTCGACGGTCGCGTGGCGCTGGTGCTGCGACGGCCGGGGTCGGATCAACCATGGAGGATCACACAGTGGAAGGACGAATCGAATTTCTGACGGACGAGGGCGGGCGGCCTCGCGTATGGTGGACGAGGACGTCCACCGTCCTTTCTCTCATCCTGTCCCTCCTGCTGGTGCTGGCGCAGTCGGCAGGGGCACAGCTGATTCCCTTCGGTCTCGAGGAGGAGTTCGTCACGACCGTCGCGGTCGAGAAGAGGGATCGGCATGGAGGACCGGCCTGGCCCCTCGTCGTCGCCGGCACCATGCGCGGCGGCGTCCACGCCAACGACGCCTTCGGCAATCTGACCACCTGGCGGCAGATCGGAAGCCTCCCCGCCCGCATCACCGCCCTCGGCCTCCAGCACTGGGGCGCGGGTCCCATGGACGGCCTCCACATCTTCGCCGCACCCGCCCGCATGATGCCGTCGGACACCCTGCCCCTCCTCTACCGCGCAGGCATCCGCATCGTGCCCCCCGACGACACCGTCTGGGTTGAAGCCGACAGCGGCATCAACCGCCGCGCCGTCTATGAACTCCACGCCGTGGACGCCTCGTACTACACCGGCCACACACAGCCGCAGCCCGTGCTCGCAGGCGGTTCGCACGGCATGTGGCGCGGCACACCCGGCGGCATGTTCTGGGAGTCCGTCGCCGCCACCGATCCCTACGGCGACATTCGCGCCTTCGATCTCGCTCCCCACTGGTTCGGGTCCCTCGTCTGGGCCGCCGGCAGCTCGATGCTCTCGCCCGCCGCCTTCCGCAGCACCGACCTCGGCGCGACATGGGAGCGCCGCCTCCTCGTGCAGCTTCCGATCGAGGGCACGGCCGTCGACGTCGCCATCAACCAGCGCAGTCCCGACAGCGTCTACGTCGTGGCTGCGGGCAGCGTCTTCCTCACACCCGACGGCGGAAAAACATGGGACACCGTCTGGACCCCGCGCGCACAGATCGCAATCCGCACCATGGTGCTCGATCCCCTCATGCCCGAGCATGTCTACATCGGCGGCGAATACGTCGGCGTGAACGTGCTCGCGCTGCTCGCCAGCAGCGACGGCGGCGCGACCTGGCGCGACGCCTACATGCCCGGCGGCATGTCCATCGCAGGCGCCGTCGACCTCGCCTTCCTCGACACCGAGAGCCGCGAGGATCCCGCCAAACACCTGCGCGCCGTCGTGATCGCCACCGGCGGCACGGGTGTGTGGATGCTGCCGGCCGGCATGCCGACGGATGTCCGCGACCGACCGGCGCAGCCTGCGGCCCCCGTGCTCGACTGTGCGCCCCATCCCGTGCGGGGGGAAGCCGTCTTCACGCTCACGGCATCGGAGGCTTCCGCCGGCAGCGGCGGCGCGCATCTGCGCATCACCGATCTGCTGGGACGCATAGTGGCCGAGCGCATCCTCACCGATGGCGCGGTACGCAACATCCCTATGAACCTCGGCGCGCTGCCGGCGGGACTCTACATCGCCACGCTCCGAACCACGCGCATCACCCTCGCGCGCACCATCGTCGTCGCGCGCTGATCATTCACCGGAGAAGCCATGCACCTCAAGCGATTCCATTTCACACGACATCTGCTGCTGCTCGCCGCGCTCGCGTGCGCGGGCTGCGCGAAGGAGGCGCCGCGCGATGGCGCGCCGCCTGATGCGACCGCGCCGGTCGAGGGAGCGGCCCGCTCCGACGACGGCACGCGCATCGCCTACGTGACGGCCGGCACGGACGCACCCGCGCTCGTGTTCGTGCACGGGTGGAGCTGCGATAAAAGCTATTGGGATCCGCAATTCCGATTCTTTGCCGCCACGCACCGCGTGGTCGCGATCGACCTGGCGGGTCACGGCGCGAGCGACACGACGCGCCGGGAATGGACGGTCGAATCCTACGCCGACGATGTCGCGGCCGTGGTCATGCAGCTCGGGCTCACGGACGTCGTATTGATCGGACACTCGATGGGCGGTCCCATTGCCGTCGAGGCGGCGCGGAGGCTTCCCGGCCGCGTGCGCGGCATCGTGGGGGCCGACACCTTCCAGGATGTGACCGAGACGTTTCCGGAATCCGAGCGCGTTGCGTTCGTCGGGGGATTCCACCGCAACTTCGTGGAGATGACGCGCGCCTTCGTGCTCGGCATGTTTCCCGAGACGGCCGACTCGGCGCTGGTCGCGCGCGTGGTCGACGACATGAGCGCCGGCGACGCCCGCGTGGGCGCGGGATCGATGGACCACATGTTCCTGCACGACATGCCCGCCGCGCTGCGCGAAGTGCGCGTGCCGGTGCATGCGATCAACTGCGACCGCTGGCCCACGAACACCGAGGCCAACCGCCGCCACTTCGCCGCGTTCACGCTCGATCTCATGCCAGGACGCGGACACTTCGTGATGCTCGAAGATTCGACGACGTTCAACCGTCTGCTCGCGCAGGCCGTCGCGCGCTTCGAGGCCCCGTGATGCGCCTCGTGTTGATGCAGCCGCAGTTGCGGGCCTTCGACGACGTGTACAACGCCGCTCTCATCGAACGTCTGCTCGATTCCTTTCGCGGCGCGCTCGATGATGACGACGTGATCCTGCTTCCCGAGCACGTGCGCTTCGACGGCGACGCCGATGCGTACCGCGCCTACGTCACCGCGCTCGCCGTGTCCATGCAGTGCCACGTCGTGGGCGGCTCGTACCACGAACAACGCGGCGCGGTGCGTGTGAACACGGGCATCACCGTCGCTCCCGATGGCGACGTGATCGCGCGGCATGAGAAACTGCGTCCTTACGCCGATGAGCGCACCCGCGTCGAAGCGGGAGTGGATCACGGCTGCGTCATGATTGCGGGACGCCGCGTGCTCGTGCGCGTGTGTGCGGATTTCTGGTTCAGCGACCTCTTCCTCTCCGCCGACGAGCTGCCCGACCTCGTGCTCGTGCCCGCGCTTTCGGTCACACGCAAGGCCACGCCCGACTACTCGCGCCAGCTCTGGCGGCATCTCGCCGTCGCCCGCGCCTATGAATTCGGCGTCTACGCGGGCATCAGCGACTGGGGTCACCCCAGCGAACTTCCGCGCCTGATGACCAGCGGCGTCGGCGGCCGCGCCCACCCGACGGGCCTCGATCCCAGCGCCATGTTCGAACCCATCAGCGATGGCGTCCGCCTCTACACCCTCGACTTCACCGCGCTCGAAGAGTTCCGCCACGACCGGCGCGAGCGCGGCTTCTTCTGGAAGTAGGGCATGCGTTTTTCTTTTTCGTACGTTTCATCCTGCGCCCGATGGGACGCAGGTTCACATCGACGGCATCTGGTTCAGCAACAGGAGCTTCCATGAGAGGGATCGTCCTCACCGCCTTCATCGTGCTTCTCACCGGCATCACATCCGCACAGACCGTCGGAAGCGGCTGGTGGGTGCAGAATCCCCCCTTCCCCACATCGGCGGTGCATGACGTACGCTGCGTTTCCACCACGTCGGCATACATCGTTACCGAGAGCGGTCACGTGGCGCACACGCGTGATCACGGCCGTTCGTGGGACACCCTTGCCGTGCACAGCACGCAGCCTCTCAACGGACTCGCCGTGAAGGGTGACATCTGCATCGCAGTGGGTGACAACGGTACTATCCTACGGACGGTCGATGGAGGCGCGCACTGGATGCGCCTCTCTGCCGGTACCTCAGTGCACCTCCGGGCCGTGGCTCATGTCGAGGGCAGGGCCTGGGTCGCGATTGGGGATCAGGGTGTGATCGTCCGCAGCGGAGACGATGGTGGGGAGTGGATCACTCCACCGAGCGGCACGGCGCAGACCTTGCACGGCATCTCCTTCTTCAGTGCGACACACGGTTTGATTGCAGGCGCGGGCGGCATGTCCCTTTCCACCACCGACGGGGGGCAGAGTTGGTCACCCCGCACGATCTCCGACGGACAGGTGTTGCGCGGAGTGAGCATGATCGGTGCGGCGGATGCATGGGCATGCGGATACAGGGGTCTGCTCAAGACCACGGACGCCGGCACCACGTGGCAATCTGCCGGACGTTCTGAGATCCTCACCAACATCGCGTTCACCGACAACATGAACGGCACAGCGGTCGGCATCAATGGTGTGATCCTCCGCACTCGAAACGGTGGCTTCACCTGGGAGGTCATTGCGAGCGGAACCATCCAGAGCCTCTGGTCGATCTCCTTTGCGGCCGACCGTCAGAACGGAATCATCACCGGCAGTGCCAACACCGTGCTCGTGACGACCAATGGCGGTACGACCTGGATCACCCGCTCCCGCGGCACTGGAAACCTCTGGGGTGTCGCATTCCGCGGCGTGCTTGACGGAGTCGCGGTCGGCGAGGGTGGTGCAGTGCTCACCACGAAGGACGGCGGACGCCGATGGACCGCACAGGATGCCGGGACCGGGGTGAACCTTCGCGCCGTCGCATGGGTGGGGACCAGGTCTGTCGTTGCCGTCGGAGACTCGGGGCGCGTACTCCGCAGCACCGATGGCGGTGCAACATGGCGCATGCAGACGAGCGACGTCTCGACACTTCTGCTGGGGGTTTCCTTTGCTGACTCCCTCCAGGGCTTTGCGGTCGGTGAGCGCGGTGTGATTCTGCACACACGTGATGCCGGTGCAACATGGATGCCACAGCGGAGCGGCACGACACGCTTTCTTTACGCAATCGACCACATCGATGCGCAGACGGCGATCGCCGTTGGCGAGTATGGAATCGTCGTACGCACACGCGATGGCGGCAGTACCTGGCACGACGTACCATCCGGAACGCAGGAGCAATTGCGGTCTCTGTGCTTCACAAGTACGACGACCGGCACGATCGTCGGCAACAACGGTCTCATTCTACGCACGACGGATGCCGGTGCGACATGGCGCACGCAGACACGCGACTCCCTCCAGGTGAGTCTCTTCGGCGTATCCTTCGCCGACGACCGCTTCGGCGTTGCCGTCGGCTACTACTGGCCGGGCCTCGGAAGCATGATCTTCACAACCAGCGATGGAGGCGCGACCTGGAACACCGAGGCACAGGGCATCAAGGACCATCTCTGGGCGGTCGCGGCCCCCGCGCCGGGCATTGTCACCGCAGCAGGATCCAACACCATCATCCTTCGCCGCGACATGCTCTACGCCGCCGAACCATCGATGGCATCGGTGCTGCCGACAGGTTTCATACTCGAACAGAATTTTCCGAATCCCTTCAATCCTTCGACGACCATCCCCTTCGCCGTCGCACAGCCTTCGCATGTGACGCTCACCGTGCATGACGCCGTGGGACGCGTCGTCGCCACGATCGTCGACCGATTCGTGGATGCCGGACGTCACCTCGTACACTTTGACGCGTCCGATCTGCCGAGCGGCACCTACATCTGCGTGATGACCACGCAGACCGCACGCCTGGCGCGCCCAATGCTCGTCATGAAATAGCGCGGTCCATCATCGACGATTGCACAGCGGATGCAGGGTGGACGGGGGAGTCCACCATCCATTCCCGGGCATCCATCGTCATTCCTGGGACGGGAGCTTGCGGGATTCCTGTGCGAACAGTCCGAGCATGATTCGGATCTCGGCGTAGGTGACATCGGCATCAACGAGCGCCTTGATGCGCTTGAGATCCGGCTTGCGCGTTGACGCCAATGCTCCGCGGATCTGCTTCTGATGAAGCGGGGAGACAAGCGCGTCGATGTTCAATGCGACGCCGCGCTCGAGCAGCTCGGACACATGCTGTGACACGACACCTTCCGTGAGTGCGCGGCGCTCGGCGATCTCGATGATGCCGAGTCCCTGCACACAGAGTTCGAACGTCGAACGCATCTGCGACGGTATCGTGTCGACCGCCGATTTCGCACGTCCGATCGCCTCGGCCAGCTTCTGCTGCGCCGCGTGCTCGGCGACCGCCTTCAGCAAATCGCGTCCGCAACGATTGACGGTGACGGGACCCATGCCCTCGATCGAGAGCAGGGCATCTTCATCTGGTGGCCGCAGTTCGACGATGCGGCGCAGGACGGCATCGGGCACGAGCACATGCGACGGCATGTTGTGCTTGGCGGCTGCACGGCGGCGCACTGCGCGCAGGGCTTCGTACAGCACGGGATCCTTCACGGCGCCGGTGGCTTCCGACGGGTGCGGAAGGTCGAGCACGGGCACGGGTCCGCCGAGCTTCTGTATCCCCATCGTCGTCAGGTGGATGGATGGATGCAGGCTGTCGGTGCGGGCGAGCAGTCCGAGCCCGATCAGTGTATCCATCACGTCGAGGATGGTGCGCTTGGGGACGTCCTTCAACGCGGCGAACGCCGTCGCGCGGTCGAGGCGGAATTGTTCGACGCGTCGGACCTTTGCGCCGCGCAGAACATCGGTCACGGTCGTGCGACCGAATTTGCCGCCGAGTTCGCCCGTACAGCGGAGGATGGTCAGGTGGTGCCGCTCGAAGGGATCGTCGGTTTCGACAGGCATGACGGCGCGTCCCGACAGGCAGGTGTCGCAATTGCCGCAGGTCCCGTTGATGTCGCTCTCCTCGAAGTATTCGAGGATGAGATTGCGGCGGCAGGCCGAGCCGAGGATATAGCGCTCCATGGCCTGCAGCTTTTCGAGTTGATGCTTCATGCGCCGCTGCAGGCGCTGCATGTCGAGCTGCAGGTCCCGTGCGGCCACGCGCGTGCCGGGCAGGGCGATGCCGCCGGTGCGTCGGCCGGTGTGGAATTCGATGATGCCTGCGTCGTGCAGACGCTGCAGACCGTGCAGCACATCCTCCTCCGAGAGTTCGGACTTGTTCGCGATCTCGTCGACGGCGATCGTGACGGGATCGTGGAATGCGGCTCCACCGACGGTGCGCAGCACGTCGTACATGATGCGTTGCTGATCGGCAGGCGCGCTCTCGATCATCCAGCGCTGCATCCGTTCATGGTCGAGCAGGTATTGCACGGTGCTTTGACCATAGCGCGCATTGATGCGACGAATGTAGCCCGCATGCTCGAGCACGTCGAGCGAGGCGCGAACGGAGGCAGCGCTGACATTGCCCAGCAGGGGTGCAAGGGTTTCAGGCGTGTGGCTGATAAGACCGGGGTACGACTGCCCCACTTCGGTGCCGGCGGCGTTGTGCAGCGCTGCATAGGTGTTCTGGATCAGCGCGCGATCGGGATAGCCGGATTTGATGAAGAACTCCGGCAGGCCGCGGTCTGAGGCGTGGTGGAGGATGGTGCAGATACTCGGTCCGCCATCGCGCCCTGCACGTCCGGCCTCCTGATAATACTGTTCGATTGTGCCGGGCATGTCGTGATGGATCACGAAGCGCACGTCGCTCTTGTCGATGCCCATGCCAAAGGCAGTGGTCGCCACGATGACCGGCGTCTCGCTGCGCATGAAGCGTTCCTGGACTTCGCGGCGGTGCGTGTCGGGGAGTCCCGCATGATACGCTTCGGCCTTCACACCGTGCCGTGCAAGCATCTGCGCGAGTTCCTCGACCGTGTTGCGCGTACCCGCGTAGATGATGCCCGTCTCGCCTGTGGTGGCAAGACGGAGGATCGCCTCCCGCTTGTTGACATCGCGCATCACGCGGAAGGAAAGATTCGGCCGGTCGAATCCCCGCACGATGAGCACCGGATGCTCGAGGGCGAGCTGCGTGCGGATGTCCTCACGCACATCGGGGGTGGCGGTGGCGGTGAGTGCAACGATCTGGGGACGCCCGAGATGCTCGATGGCGGCGCGCAGCTTCAGGTAGCTCGGGCGGAAGTCATGGCCCCATTCGCTGATGCAGTGTGCTTCGTCGATGGCGAACATGGAGACGCGGATGCCGCGCATGGCCTCGAGAAAGGCCATGCTCTCGAAACGCTCGGGCGCCACGTACATGAGCTTGAACCAGCCGTGCCGGGCCTTGTCGATGCGCTCGACGGTCTCCCGATAATCGAGCATGGAGTTGATGAAGGTACCGCGGATGCGCGCGCGGGAGAGGGAGTCGACCTGATCCTGCATCAGCGAAATCAGCGGCGAGACCACGACTGTGAGTCCCGCATGTAGCATGGCGGGGACTTGGTAGCAGATGGACTTCCCACCGCCGGTGGGCATGACGGCGATAGTGTCGTGACCGTCGACGATGGCGCGGATGATGTCGTCCTGCCCTGGGCGGAACTCCCTGTATCCAAAGTGGGCGCGGAGGATCTCGCGCGCTGCGTCGAAGGTCGGTTTCTCCATTTATGCCGGATAGAATGGGGCGAGCTGGTCGGCCATGAACTTGGTCACGGCCGCCACCACGCCGAAGTCGTCGAGGTAGCCGACGAAGGGAGCGAGGTCGGGAATCGCATCGAGGGGAAGGATGAAGTAGAGCAGGGCAGCCACGATGATCGCCTTGCGTTGCCAGGGGATGCCGCCATCCATGAAGTAGCGGAACATCGCGATGAGATCGCCGGCAAAGCGGATCTTCTTCCCTGCATCTTCCATCTTCCTTTCGAAATCGTCGCGAACCATCGCCGCCTTGCGATTGTATTCCGCTTCGTCGAGTTCATTTTCGAATTCGTAGCCGTCGAACATCTCTGCCAGTTTCGGGTCCATCGTGCCTCTCCTGCTCTAGTGGACGCACCTCCAATTCTACGGAGACGCGTGATGAGAAACCATGACAATCCGTGCGAAACCTGTCGCGATCCAAACTATGAGGACGGACGCCCTCGTCCGTCAACTACCGCATCGAATCCCGCACGATCTCCGCAATGTCCTTCACCTTCACGTCATCACCTCGCTCCGCCGCCTTCACGCCGTCGGTCATCATCGTCATGCAGAAGGGACATGCCGAGGCGATCGTCTCCGCCCCGGTTGCGATGGCCTCGGCCGCGCGCACGTTGTTGACGCGCTCACCTTCCAGCTCCTCCATGAACATCCGTCCGCCGCCCGCGCCGCAGCAGAATCCCTTGTCGCGCGAGCGCGCCATCTCGACCAGCTCCAGATCCGGCACCGCCAGCAGCGCATGCCGTGGCTCGTCGTACACGTCGTTGTACCGGCCGATGTAGCAGCTGTCGTGATAGGTCACCTTCTCGTCCATCGACGTCAGCAGCGAAATCACCCCCTGATCGATCAGCACGCTGATCAGCTCGCTGTGATGCACCACCTCGTAGTTGCCGCCGAACTGGGGATACTCCTTGGCCAGGGCATGGAAGCAATGCGGACACGCGGTCACGATCTTCTTCACCTTGTAGGCGTTGAGGGTGGCGATGTTCTCGTTCATGAGCGTCTGCGCCAGATACTCGTTGCCGGTGCGCCGCGCAGCGTCGCCGTTGCACTTCTCTTCGGTGCCGAGAATCGCAAAGCGCAGTCCCGCCCGCCGCATGATCTCCGCGAACGCCACCGACACTTTCTTGTAGCGCGCGTCGTACGAGCCCGCGCAGCCGACCCAGAACAGATAGTCGATCTCCTCGGCGCTGCCGAGCTCCGATAACTGCGGGATGTCGAGTCCCTTCGCCCAGTCCGCCCGCTCGCTGGGACTGAACTGCCACGGCGCGAAATTGTTCTCGAGGTTCCGGTACAGCACCTGCAGCTCGTCGGGAAACTCCCCTTCCGTCAGCACCAGATTGCGCCGCAGGTCGACGATCTCATCCACATGCTCGATCATGACGGGACATTCCATCACGCAGGCGCGGCAGGTCGTGCAGGCCCAGAGCTCCTGCGGCGAGATGAAGTCATGCACCAGCTTCTGTTCGAGCACCGGCGCATCGCTCGCACCCGCGAGCACCACCGGGGCCTTCTGTTCGAGCCGGTGCCGCGTGTCGACGATGATCTTCTTCGGCGACAGCAGCTTCCCCGTGGTGTTGGCGGGGCAGACCGACGTGCAGCGCCCGCATTCGGTACACGTATAACTGTCGAAGAGCTGCTTCCAGGTCAGATCCTCAATATCTGCCGCCCCGAAGCGCTCGGCGTTCTCATCCTCGAGATCCACCGGCCGCAGGGCGCCGTCGCCCTCGTTGCGGATGCCCCGGTTCGAGAAGTACACGTTCGGCACGGAAGTGATCACGTGGAAGTGCTTGGAGTAGGGAAGGAAATTGAGGAAACCGAGCACGAACACGATGTGGATCCACCACGACACCTCGAACAGCACGCGCGTGCCGTCGGAAGCCCCGAAGGCGCCGGCCAGAGCGAGGGAGACGGGACGCCAGGCCTCGGCGTAGGGCGCGCCCTCGCCGAGCGCGATGCGCGCGGCGTTCATCACCATCATCGAGATCATGATCACGCCGATGCTGGAGAGGATCATCGTGGCGTCGCGCTGCGAGGCGGGATCGATCTCGCGCACGCGGGCGGGACCCGCCACATGCCTGCGGAATAATGCCGTGAGAACCGACAGCAGCACGATCGCACCGAAAATGTCGCTCGTGATCGCGATGAGGTTGTAGAGTCCGCCGAGAAAGGCCAGCGAGAAGTGGGGGATGAGTCCTTCGCCGATGGATTCGATCACCGACGAGAGCAGCACGAGGAATCCCCAGAAGATGCCGGCGTGGATGGGCCCCGCCACCGGATCGCGGAAGATCTTCGTCTGGCCGATCGCGATGGTGAGCACGTTCGAGACGCGCTGGTCGAAGCGATCGAAGCGGTTGTCGGGTTTGCCGATGCGCAGGGTGGCGAGCACCCGGCGGGCGGTAGAGGCGAACGCGGCGAAGGCTGCGAGCAGCACGACGGCGAAGATGATCTGCTTGGGTTCCATGCGGGGGACGTTGGGCGGTTACAGATGAGAAAAGAGTCCGAAAATCTACCAACCCCGCCGCGCACTTCCAACCCGCAGCCAGCTGCCGCCCGGATCGCGGACGCGCTCGCCCGCAACCTACCCCTCCGGAGAAACCATGTGCGCGAGAGAAGAGTGTGGGAATCACACGTGCTGGCATTTCGAGAATCGGATCGCTATTTTGCCGGAAGTTGGTGCAGAATCGCTTACAATTCGTCAACACCTCTGAGTCCAGTGACGACGACAGTTCGTCACGATATAGACCATACCACACATATGGAGGTTGACATGCGATGCAGTTTCTGTGATGCAACGCTCACGGCCATGTTCCTGCTTCTGGTGCTGCTTGATGCTGGATTGGCCCAGACGTACACGTACGGGCCGGTCGCGCCGACATCGATCAGGGAAACTCGAACGGTGTTGCTCAATTACACAAGCACCGGAGATTTCTTCGCATCACCGGACACCTCTGGACGATATCGGCTTGAAAACCGGACAGAGGGGGGGGGAATTCCTGGGTGAGTTTCATCGGTGCCGAGTGGGACATCGGCAGTGCCATCCCACCCGGCAGCACGCTCACACGGGTAACATTCTCAGTACGCTATGAACACGACTCCTTGCACAGCTTCCAAAGCTATGTGAAGATGATGGCTGCGAGCGTCCCGCTCTCGTGGTACAATGCATATTTTCTGAACACACGCATTCAACTCGCAGACGTGCTCTTCAACTGTTATCGGCAATTTGATGGGTACCCGATACGGACAGATCAGAATGACGTGTACACGATCACACAAATCCCGGATCCGATCCCTCCTTCGAGTTGCGACCTCAGCGCATTTCAGGATTCACTGCTCCAATCTGGGAGAATCGTTCTCGGATTGCAGGCAAAGCCGCATTTTTCGGAATACCGGATCCATCCGAACGACATCCTGCTCACCATCGAGTTTCTGCCGCCTGCCGGTGACATGATCGAAGACATCCGCATCACGAATGTCGTTCATCAGATTGAGGACTATCGCCTGGAACCCGAAAGCCGGGTGCGAGCCGATCTCAACGTCTTCCTGAGCGGCACGGTCGACCCCGATTACTCGGCCATGCCACATTACGAACCACCATTTGCCTCCCGTGGCTGGCTGTCGTGGCGCAACCATGACGTGGAGACGTGGTGGACTACCTATGACAACACGCCCGACGGCAAGCGGGAGAAACACAAGCACTGGGATGTCGGGCTGCATGAACATCGACCGAGACAGCGGGACTACAAGGTTCTGCATGCCAAGACCTACAAGGCCATTGCCGGCGACGTCGACTCGGTCTTCATCCGAACGACACAGGAGATCTACCACCCGAAGGACAACATGGCCTTCGATTTCGCCGATCCCTGGCGTGTTATCCAGTTCACGGACTCCTCCCAGCACCCCGAAGTGGGCTTCATCGAACACACCACTCCGTATGTGCCCTGGAATGATCCTGCGACGCTGGGAGTATTCCTCGGAATGGGATACAGTAACCAACTCTTCCCATACTACAGGATTCAACCGCAGTCCTATCTCGACTACAGGGAATCGACCGACGCGTACCAGAAGCGGACCGCGCTGCCCGATGCGTTCCCTCTGAAGGAAGGCGATGGACTGTTCATGGGGCTCTACAACGGCATGTTTGGTCTGCGAGCACACCCCTCCCTGTCGATGGCATTCGAATCCACCGCGAGCACGGACCCGATGGCACATCAGTACAAGGTCAGATTCGACCAGAGCGGTAGCACGACCTTCCTGCGATACAAGGCACACCTGCTCTCGGATGAGGAGGAACAGCCCACCGCCCGCTGCAGTCAACGTCGGCTCGACATCGATGATAAAAACGTATATCATCTCGTCTACCCGAGCGCGGGAGAGATCTGGTACACACAGTCCCGGGACAGTGGTCGCACGTGGACGCCCGAGGAGCTTGTCAGCACATTCCGCGATGCGGCGCAGCGACCGCCCATGGCAGACGCGGCCTATCATCCCTGCATCGCTGTCATTGATTCCACGGTCTATGTCGTCTATGTCGATGCAGGCAACATCGAGGTCCGCATTCGCTCCAATGGCCTCTGGGGTGATGCGCCGGTACCTCAGAACTCGCTCACACGCGGCGTCTCCACCTATCCTGTGATCGATGCAGGGTATGGATTGGACAATCCCAACAGCAATCCGCGAGGCAGAATCTTCGTGGTTGCCTGGGAGGGAGACGAAATGCTGCATGCCGTACACGGATTCGCAGAGTGGACAACCGACCACTACACCACCGCGCATGAGGATCTGGTGCAGTCACCAGGAGAGCAACCTCAGTTCCCGTCCATCGTCTCCATGAGCGATTTCATCGGGTATGGTGTTTCCTACACGATCGCCAATCGCGTAGAATATACCCACATAACGATCTGGACCGTAGGTGCAACAAAGACGTTCGTGACGATCGATACTGTCGAGGTCGTCAGCGCAGCCGACGAGAATGTCGTCTTCGCTAGCTCAATCACGAGCAATCACCTGCATGCACCCGTCATCGCCTATGAGGTGTCACAACCGTTCGGGGGAGGGTATTTTGCACATCGGTACGTCGTACTCAAGACCCGGTCACTGACCTCCCCGTTCACGTGGAACCAGACCGCCTATCAGATCGCAGCATTTCTCACCACATATGGCGATGCGCTCAATCCGACACTTGGGTCCATCGACGATCCACAACTCAAGCTGCGTTGCGCATATCACGAAGATCACGGCGGCAGCATTGCATGCATGGCGATCGATGGTGGTGGATTCAGCAGTTCCCCGCAGATCGCCGATGCGTCGTACCCGACCATGCTGCAGCATGCACCAGCGACGCTGATGCTCGAGGCATACAGCGCACCACTGCAGCGCGCACCGTTCTCCCATGCCGTGCGGACGACGGCAGCCAGCCTGGCCAAGAGCGCGGAGGAACGCCATCAGGAGATCCGTGATCTCCGCGTGGTATCAGGGATGCATGTCGCCGCCTGCGGCGTGACCGACCTCACCCTCGTGCATGGTGGGAGCGGCGAGCAGCATCTGTTCTGGGCCGGTGCAGCGGATTCGGCTGTCATCGGTCGGGATGTCGCTGCCGAGGCCAAGATGACAACAACAACGTTCGCTGTCGCGTCGAACGATAGTCTTCGGTTTTCGCGCATCATGTACAGCAACGCACCGGATTCCCTTCCTCCCGGGATGCGTTTCACCGTGAACCTGCGTGACGCGTCGTCCCATACCCTGCTGACGACCTTCAACTTTCCGGTGCGTGATCTCTCGAAGGATTCGACGCACTGGGTGCTGAACGAGCTCCCGTTGGGTGCATGGGCAGGACGGACGGAGTACATGACCGTCGATGTCGCGGAGGAACCCGCCAGCGCCGAGGTGCTCGCCCGCCGCGTGTTTCTCGCACGCGATGAAATGGCCAAGCGCTGTGTGCGCACGGAAGCGTCGCTGCGCAGGGACCCTGTTCCCGTCCTGCTGCAGAACTATCCGAATCCGTTCAATCCCGCAACGGTCATCGAGTTCTTGTTGCCGGAGGCCGGACCGGTCGTGCTGCGCGTACTGGACATGACCGGCCGTGAGGTGTGTCGGCTCAGGGATGGATACGCGGAGGCGGGGCAGCATACAGTACCCGTGGATGGCTCCACCTGGTCGACGGGGACGTATCGGTACGAACTCCTCCATGGTGGCCGTGTCATGACGCAGACTATGACCCTGCTCAAATAAGTCGGAATGCCGTGGTCGGCTTCATGCAGACGTATGCACCAGCGATGCGTGAAGCCGACCGCGCTGCAGACACACTCGGATTCGATCATGTACAACCATAAATGGAGACCTGCGATGTGCAGGATTACTGCTGTGCGCATGAATACACCGGGGCGCCGCACGGCGGCGCGTGGGCATGTGCTGATGCTGTACTGCTGGCTGGCGGCCCTGTGCTGCGGGGCCGTGGGCTGCAGCGATGAAC
>JAEYUG010000067.1 GCA_023432805.1 Bacteroidota bacterium
GGTGGACGCCCTCGTCCACCAGTGACGAATGCTCCGTGGGTGCAGGGTGGACGGGGGCGTCCACCGACCGTTCACTCCACCTTCACGAACTTGCGCAGCTGCACCGCATCACGCGTTGCGGCGATGATGAAGTACACACCCGGCGGCAGATCCCCCACCGCAAACCGATGCGACACCTGCCCGCCACCCGTGAGATCCCGCACCACCCCCTGCACCCGCCCAAGCGCATCGACAAGCGTCACCGACACCGGACCCGCACCCGCCCCGTCGATCCGCACCTCCACCTCGGTGCGCACAGGATTCGGATGACACGCCACCGAGAACGCCACCGCTGCCCCCGGCATCGACACACCAACCGGACGGGGCAGAATAACAAGATCCCCCGCCTCGAGCCGCGGCGCGAAACACCCCGCCTCGAAGACCCAGTCTTCGAGCGAGACGGCACAGTGCACCGTATCCCCACCCTGCACATCCGCAGTCGTGAACGTCAGCTCGAACAGGGGACCCGCCCCATTCAGGAGCACCCTGTCCTTTGTTGTGATCGTCGCACCGCCCGCGAACGGCGTCACCGTCAGCGGCACGCCGTCGAGCAGCGTTCCGGCAACCGAAACCCCCTGCAGCAGCGCGAGCGAATCGTCGACGCGCACCGAGAACGTCGATGCAGGAAAGAACTCGTTTCGCAGCGAATCCACCAGCATGACCGGCACCTTGACCGTCGCATTGCGATCGGCCACCGTGCTGCCCACCCGTATCGTGAGCGGCGCGAATGTCGCCGTGTCGCGCGGGGCCCGGTACGTTTTCGTTCGTGCGACCGATCCGCCGCAGAAGTCCGGAAGCTGCAGGTCCACCGTGCGCAGACCGCCATCCATGCAGGTGGACTGGTACTGAATCACGCACTCCTGGTTACCTAGAAGGATGATCCTCGAGATCTCCTGATAGATCGGCGTCAGTTCCCCCGCGTACTGCGTCTGATAGAACCGCCCGCCCGTCAGGTCGGCGATCATCTGCAACTGACCCGTCTCGATCGACGGCCCCAGCCCGATCGTGAAGACATGGATGCGATTGCGCTGTGCCAGCGCGACCACCTCCGCGGGCGTGCGCGTCGACGAACCGTCAAAACCATCGGTCAGGGCGATCACTGCCCGGCCCTGATTCGCACCGTTCCTGATCACTTCCTGCAGCCCCTCGTACATGCCGTCCCATGCTGCCGTGACCCCTCCTGAAGGGAGCCTGTTGATTGCCGTGTGCAGCATCGACTTGCTCGACGTCATGCCCTGTTCCAAGGTCACCTTCTCGTTGAACCAGAGAATCGCAGCCTCGTCGGCAATGCCATCCATCACATCGATGAACGCGTTGCCCGCCGCCTTTGCCCCCGCTTGTCCAGAGCCCGTCATCGAGCCACTCGCATCGAACACGAGCGCGACGGACAGGCAAATATGCATCGTGTTGTCGGGACACAACAGCGTGAAGTCATCGACCTCCTCCCCGTTTTCGAACACCCTGAAGGCGCTGGGTTTTGTGAAGTACCCAGGCGCGCCATCGCACGCGGCCGTGAAGTACACCTCGATCGTCGGCCAGATGCTGACGACCCGCTTGAGGTTCAGCGACGGCTGTGCGGAAGCCGTTGATGCCGCGAGGCAGATACCGACCGCGATCGCGATCGCAGTCCGGCGCCGCATTGATGTCGAAACAGGAGGTGCGTGCATGACGAGTCCACAAAGTTCCGTTGATCACACAACGACACCCCACCACCCCCAAACCTGACCACCCCCACCACCGGAGCGCGAACGCCCCCGTCCACCGACCGGTCTCTTGACGAATGCCCTCCCTCCCTGACCCGAACGTTACAACGAATTTCTCTTGACAATAAAATGCTACGTCCGTATATCTGTTCTGGATCCGAAAGCGAGTCGTCTCGCACGTAGGATCCCCCCGGAGGCTACGGCCTCCTACCTTTTTTTATACGCGGACAAAGGGATCCCCGCTCTTTTCATCCATCACCAGCACGTCCTTCAACCGGTTGTAGAACCCCGCAGCATGCTTGCGGCGAACGAACTCGTTGGGTTGCTGCAACTGTAACACCATCCTGCACGACAAGGTACACCGCGCATGGCAGCTGTTGTATCAGGATACGGTCAATTCTTCCATGCATTCGAATGGCGTAACGCGTTTCAGCTGTTCCGCAACCCACTGAACACTCGTCAATGACGGACGCGGGCGTCCGTCCTCCCGTGGAGCCCCCGCTGGCTCACCCCTCCCACAATTGCGAGAGCGGCAGGGCGAAGAACCGCTCGCCGAAGCGGGCGACCGTCGTTCCGTTGCCGGTCGAACCATCCCGACTGGCGGCGCACTTCCCCATGCACGGTTGAAGGTGCGCGCCGTCTGCGATGCGGCGACCTGCAGCAGGCGGGGCATCACGTCGAGGGAATGGATGCGGGAGAGATCGCGCACATCGCGCTGCGCCAGTGTCTCCACATAATCGCGGTACCATGCAGACCGTCGGGAAGCCGTCGTCCGCGCAAGCGCGGCGGGATAGCCCCCGGCGGTGAGCACGTCTGCAAGCGTGCGTCCGAGACGGTCGGTGCGACGCCCGGTGAACTCTACCCCGGAGAAGAGACGATCAAGAAATGTGGACCACCTCCGGCCAATTGAAAGAGATCATGCCGGCCGATTGCAAGAATTTATGCCGGCCAATTGAAAGAATCGTCGCCCAGGAACGGTCGGACGGCGAGACGCCGCCCCCCCCCATTGAAAGTGGGGGGAAGTCACCATCGTGCTGTTCGCGACGACATTTTTCGGTACCATGCACGATCGTCATATACGGCACAGCCCGAATCTCGCAACTCCAGACCTTGAGACTCCCATGACACGCAAGGCACACGCACTCGACCGCCGGTACTCGAATCTCTTCTGGCACGAAGGCGTCAAGATCTTCGAAGATCGCATGGCACAGTCGGAAGCCGGCCGCACGCGCATCGCCCATCTCGAGAACGATGTCACGAAATCCCTGCTCAACGTCTTCGAACATTGCTCGGGCACCGTGCTCGCATCCTTTCTCGGCATGCTCGGCGTCAAGGATGCGCCCGAGACATTCGGTCTCGACTTCCAGGTGACGGATACCACCGCGTACAGAACACAGCCGCGACGCATCATGCTGTCGATCATCGCTGCCGCGACGCCCATCATATCGGATCCGACGTACAACGTCGCAACCAGCCGTCCCGATGGCTGCATCAGCAACGACCGCACGGCCATCCTCATCGAGGTCAAGACACAGAGTCCGCTCGTCACCGAGCAGATCGAAAGCCACATCCACCATTATCTCGCGTCTGCCACCGAGCGACGCATGCTGACCTGGGAAGACATCAGCGAGCGATTCCGGGCACTCCTTGACGGAGGCAGGCTCGGTGCGCTGGACGCATTGCTCGTCACGCAGTTCATCGAGTTGCTCGACATGCTCGGCATCGACGCATTCAACGGCTTCACCACCGCTGATTTCCAGATGCTCGACACGGTCGGCAGAGTGTCGGTCGAGGATTTCCGCGACACGAAACGACACTTCCGACGGAAGCTGGAGAAATGCACCCGGCAGATCCATGAACACGTGAAGGATGCGTTTTCCTTCCACCCATTTTCATATCGGATCGAACAGGGCGACACGTTCAAGCCCTCGGCATGGGCGGCGTTCTATCTGCACGATGGTGATGCAGACGCGCATGTGAATGCCTACCCGAACATCAGCATGATGTTCACGCCGACTGGACTCGATGTCGCGGTCAACGCGGAGATCGCGCAGTCCTTCCGGCGTGTCATGCAGCGCATCTCCTCGCATCCCGGGGATTGCGACCGGCAGCTCGCAGCGGCGTCCGAACTGCAGGTGGGACTCGCAAGCAAGGTGCAGTACCAGCCGATGGATCACTTCGTCGTCAGGCCCCTGTACGGATTTCCGGTCGCGGCCGGCGAGACCAGTGCGGAAGCGATCCGGGCCGCCGTCGACCGCCTTGCCGCGGACTGGCCACACTATCTGCACACGACGCTGTACGAAATGACGGCAGGCACCCTGCTGCACGAGACACGTCGCCCGTTCACGGAAGCCGAGATCGCGTTCGCGAGAAGAACCGTCGTCAAGCCCAACTTCGTCTTCAGTCTCGGCCGACGCTACACGGTGTCGGAGATCGCATCGGAAGGCCGGAACATCACAGCAACGATCGCGCGCGACATCCGCAGCATGGCACCCTTCCTCCGCTTCATCCTCGACCGGTAGGCCAGCGCTCAGCATCAGTCACACCGGTGTTGCTCGCATCGTGCATGTGATCGTCAGGCGGCGACGTTCCAAGTCTGGGGATTGCTCCGCCCGCAGTTCGATCCGGTCCCGGAGGAACACCCCCTCGGGATGCGCGAGTGCGAGCCCCGCCCCCTCGTGAAAACCCTCCGCCTCCGGGGGAAGCTGCGCATGCCGCGACGACAGTGCGAGCGGCGCCTCGTCGTCTTCGGCGGAGCGGTGGACTACCGCCTTCATGTCGTCGTGGAGATGGTATACGGAGTGGCGATACTGCTGCTGCGTGCCGTCGAAGCTCATGATGCCCAGCAGGTGCATCCCCTGACAGACACTCCCCTGAAATCGAGGGATCGATAGATCTGTATGCTTAACGACCTATCGTGACACGTTTCGAGGATGATTTTGATGCAGGTTTGGAAGGTATGGTCGCCTTCTTCTTCGCGGTGCGAGGCTTCTGTTCCGACAGATACAATTCGATCGTCTCCATCGGCGTCCGGCCCATGTTGCGATACCCCAGATGCGGCCGTTCCGTGTTGTAGTGCGCCAGCCATTCGTCGAGATCCATCTGCAGCGGCTCGAGCGACTCGTAGAACGTCTGCCGGAACGTGACGCAAAGGAACTCATCTAGGAGCGAGCGATTTAATCGCTCGACAAAACCGTTGGTCTGGGGATGGCGCACCTTGGTGCGCCGGTGCTCGATGTCGTTGAGGGCCAGATACACCTCGTACGGATGCGCATCTGTTCCGCAGTATTCCCGACCGTTGTCGGTCAGGACCGACTTCATAGGAAGGCCATGATGCCGATAGAACGGCAGCACCTCGTTGTGCAGCACCGCCGCCGCCTCCTCCGGCTGCTTGCCCGTGTGCAACAGCCCGAAGGCCCCACTCCCGAACGTATCGACGACCGCGTGCAGATAAACTTTCCCCATGCCCTTGAGCACGCCGTCGAAGAAGGTGTCCTGGCCGAGCAGCTCCCCCGGGGCGCCGGACTCGACATGCCGCTCACGGAAGCACGGATTCTACTTCTCGATGTAGGCGATCTGCGTGCCGGTCAGCTCCATCGGCGTCTCGCGGGCCCGCTGCTCGAGGGCCAGCCAGCGTTCGTAGCGCGTCCCCAAATGCTTGTCGTTGAGGATCTTCGGGATCGTGACATAGCTGACACGGATGCCCTCCCGCGTCAGGAGTGCCTCGAGGCGGTTGCAGCCATAGGAAGGGTTGTCCAACGCGATTGCCTCGATTCGCTCAATCACCTCTGGCTAAGTGGTGAAGGGGTGGTGCCTGGCGATGGACGGCAGGGCCCTGAGACCTTCGAGGTTGTGGGTCTGGAAGCGCCGTTTGTATTCGTAGAACTGGCTACGGGTCAGACCCTTCCGCCGGCATGCCTCGGTGACGTTGGCGAGGTAATCGGCGAGTTCAAGAATGCTGAGATTGTGCTGGTTGCGCTTGGTTTCCGGGGACGGATTCATGAGGTTCTCCGTGCTGAGGAAAGGTACGAAAGTCGTCACGTAGGAACATCATGAATACATACTATCCTCATTTTTGCAATATATTATTGCCGGGTTATTACAAGGATCATTCACTCACACGTCCTTGCAGTACTAAGATGATTCATAATAGGCACAAACGACAGCATCCATTCTACAATACCGGAATATTGTATATCTCGCTCTAGTCACTCTGATCACCATGCTTCCGAAGCTGCCTATAAAGCTCATGCGGATCAAGAAATATCATTACCAGCACAGTCGTGTCGTACAGCCTCACTGTGTCATAATGCAGATTGGACTCGTCGCTGTAACTGCACGCCCTTAGGTCGTAATCAGCCGTTAACGTGTACTTTGGCTTGACAACAACATGGCCATCATTCTTTCGTATATCATGCAAGACATGAGGCATGAGAAACTCGGTGACAACGCTATGCTGGGTATTTACATAGTCGCATAAAGACATAGCATTTTCCTGTGCTATATATTCATAGTCATCAATACCTAGCTGGCGCATTAATACCTGAACACGCTTATCATAATCAGTTGCCTGCGCATGAGCCGGGACGTACACCGAACACACGTTCGCGCAGTATTTATTAATTTCTTCATTCATTGTTGTCGATGTATACTTGTATTAGATACGGCAAGTTCGTTTTGTGGATCTGTATTCCTGAATCCCGTATATCGGGATGCAGGGCGTCTCCAACAACATAGTCTCCCACACTGGTTTCGGTCTCTTCTGGCCAGTTTGGTGTAGCAAACTCACTATGAATCGGTCCATTGCCCGTGCTTCTCTGTAAACACAGCTCGTACGCCAGCTGCTTGTGGATATCATACAATATCTTCTCAGACAAATATGCAGATGCCATGTACGACGTAGCCGATACATACTTATAATCAATAACCTTATATTGAGATTGCGTATCGCCGTATGGAAGGTAATTAGCCAACCGAGTCATGGTAACGCCTGATATAACAATCGTATTATGTGACAATTTCTTAATATAGACACCTTTGCAGTGCCTTTGGACGCTATGTCGCACTATTTTCAGTAAATCGTGATCATTTATAGTCAGCCTGTGTTCCGTCTTCGTGTTGCTCACGGCTATTACGCCGGACGCTAGCGTCATTCTGCTAGGCTCATTTAATACGACGTCCGGCTTAATCCATCTCCTTCTGCCCTCGGGCCCAATAAAATAAAATGGATTATTGTAGCCTTCCTTTTGATAATATCCGCGGTGGTATCCTTGCCGATTAGCCACCGACTGCCCTTTGATGCACACATCAGTGTCTGCATACATAATATTGCCGGGTCGATCCGAAAACAGAAACGTGCTGCACAGATCTTCCCATACGCTTGAGAAATTCTTCACGCCCCAGGCAATGCCTTCGGGTGTAAAGGACATGTCTCCATATAAGAATCTCTCTACAGCATCGTAGCATATATAATAATCAGGATCTTTGTACGCACTATGTCTATCAATATCAGCCAGGGTTTGGCGAAGAACCGCAATGGTCTCTTCATACTGATCTTCTTCATATATTCTTGTTGCTTCCGTCAGGTATTTTTCACGAAAATTGTTTGAGTACATTGTGACGTGGTACTCTGGTTCGTACTGCAGCTCGCGAGCAATTTCACAATAAATGTAGCACAACTCGCCTACTATATCAGCGCCGTCATACTCTAGAATTCGCAACGGGCCTTCCATCTCTAGGACGACCATAGCATCATCTTCATCATAAACAGCGCGATCATAATACTTGTATAGCTTAGCATAGTCTACATTTTCAGTCCGCCTTAAACGCTTTTCTAGATTAGCAACATTCAAACTATCAATGGATTCAATTATTTGCTCCATCTCAGCTATTTTGGCGTATAACACTACCGTGTCGCCTTCTGAGTTAATATAGCTTGACTCTTCGGGCCCTGACAACGCTTCAGTTCTTTTTTCTTTTGCGGGCTGTTTATTGTTGTGTTGCTGCTGAAAGACGCGAAGCGTACGGTACAGAAGAAAGAATGCACGCTTGACTTCGTAGTAATCGGCATTTGCCAGATTATCGCATCCGTTTGGCACGACGAATTCATAATCTGAATATCTTTCGCTCCGACAGATGCCGACAAACGAAGTGTAGCCCCCATCAGTTGTTTTACCGCACACTACTCGCAACCGTGAGAAGTCCATATAGCATCAACGGCCAGTTATACTATCAATGAACAACTCCACGTTATTTGCGAACTGACCGAATACTACGACATCTTCAGTACCAAGCAACTCACGCAGCGGCCTTTTATCTCGGCTAAATACACTGTCCCACAAGTAGAACATGAGCTTGTTCTTTATTTGGCTCGTTGGTATGGGGTTATAAGATATCGGGATGTAATGCAGGCCGATCTGCTTATCTTCTGCTCCTCGGATGTATCGACTATTAGTTCTAATGAAATCGTTTAATTTACTTTGAAAATCACACCACGGAATATTCTTATACTCAAGGCGCCGACTTTCGTTGTCAGCGCCAGCATCTACTGGCATATATTCCCATTCCCACCTTCTTTTAAATGCACTATCCATGTAGTATATGGAGTTATCGGATGTGTTCATCGTACCAATTATCGACATATTAAATGGTATGCGTACTGAGCTAGTCGCAAAGTTGGTTCGCAGGTACGGCACTTTAGATTGAAAATTCTCAAGATTCGTGTAATCCATCTTACCCTCAATGCGATACTCCACTACGTCACTGTTCTTTCTTTTTTGCACTCTATCCACGCCCATCAACTCCATAAGTACATCAAACTCCATCTGATTGAGGCTGACATAATACGAGGACCATCCATCACGATCCCTATCAAGTAGTTGAAAGATAGTGCCAAATATTGCACTGGAATTGCCGCGATTTATTTCATCTATAACCAGCGCAACATTCTTAACATCTGCTACCTGCTTACCGCTTTTGTCATGTGCTTCGGCAATGTTCTTATACGCTCTAGACAGTGCTTTAATGAAATGGCCAACATGCTGCTTGTAGATTACCTTTTGCTCTACACTACTTGGCACTACTTTAACCATGAAGTCTCCATAAGTGTATTCAGGGTGGAATACTGCCTTCACCACATTATCTGGATCATTTACCACATCTATACCGAGTGATGGTAATAGTGTGTTATCAATGTAATGACTCTTCCCTGTGCCAGGGCTTCCGAATACTATCTTTTGAACGTAGTTCATCATTGAACCTCTGTAATTGTTTGCAGCATGTGATTATCACTCCCGCTCGAAGGCGTGGGAGGTGAATTTGAGGGTGGTGGCGTTCTCGGTGATGGTGCGGATGAGCGAGGGGGTCGCGGCGCCGGGGGGAAGGGCGGCGTCGATCTCGAGGGTCACGGTCACGTGGGCGCCGACGATAGAGGCAAGGTGGGCGAGGATCTCGGTTGCGATCTGGCCGGCGTCGCGTCCCGCACGGGTGGGATCAAGGGTCACGGTCGCGTGAAAGCGACGCGGCGCCGGGGCAGCTCCGCCCGCAGCAGCACCGTCACCTCCCGCACCACCAGCTCCAACCGTACGCCCGCGGCCATCTCCCGCACCATCACCCGTATCCACAACCATTGATGCGTCCTCCCCACCAGCATCGTGCGGTGCGGTACCTCCACCCACACCGCGCACGACGGCGCGTTCGCGCTCCTCGCGCTCGCGCTGGGCAAGGGCGACCTCGGGCTTGACGATCCATCCGCCAGGCGCGATGTCGATGAGTCCGCCGAGCTCGCCGAGCCGCAGGCCGGTGTAGCGGCCGGCACCTTCGTCCCGCGCATCCGCGTAGGCGAAGGATTCATCCGCCCAGGTCAGCCGCTCCACGCCGTCGCGCAGTGCGCGCAGGAGCACGTTCGTGTCCAAGAGACGCGGCAGGTACAGGTAGCGCGCATAGTCGTCCACCAGGGTCTTCACCTGCACGCCGTCCCCACGCCAGAGCGGCACTGCATCGAGCTGCATGCGCACGAGCGTGCCGGCATACGTGAGCACGAGTTCTTCCTCGCTGCGCAGCTTCCGCGAGGCACGCACCGCCAGCGCCTCGGCACCGTTCAGCTTCATGACGTTCCAGCGAATCACCGCCTCGTCCTTCGCCTGCACGGGCACGAGCAGCCACATCCACGTTTCCGGCAGCCGCGCCAGAACCGCACTCTCGGCCACTCCGCGCTGCTGCTCGGCCTGCTTGACCTGCTGCGGCGTGAGATTCAGCGCCTCCTTCTCGGCGACGATGCTGGTCCACGCAAGAAAGCGCCGCACCGCCTCGTCCAGATCCTGCATGCGCGTCGCATCGGGCGCGAGAAACACGAGCGTGTTCCGGTACAGACGCGGCGCACTGCCGCGCATCTCCAGCATCGCGCGGGCAACGGATTCCGCAACACTGCCGCCGCCCTTCTGATACGTGTGATCCGCGCCCAGCACCACCAGCCGCGCATCCATGTCGTCGGAAACGTCGAGACCGGATTCCGGCGCGACATGCACCCGCGCGAAGTCCCCGGTCTTGCGCAGATCCTCGCGCAACCGCCGCTCGATCTCGAGCTTCACCGCATCCCCGTTGCGCTGCAGCTGCGCGGCGCGATCCTCGGCGAGCTTGGTCACCGTCGGCTGCGTGGCGTACCAGTAGCGCGTGCCGTCCTGATACAAGTACATCGCGGACCCCGCCAGCCGCCGCAGCGCGTCGTTGAACACCAGCGGCGACTCGCCCGGCATCATGCATCCCAGCTTGATGCGGCGGTCTTCAATGCCCTGATGCGCCGCCGCCGTCAGGGGTGCGGATCCGAGATAGATGGCCCGTGCCACACGCCGGCAGGCCGTGTGCTTGCCGAGATTCGGCACCTCGTGATCGAGCCGCACCGGCAGACTCTGCGCGCCATCCACATCCTTCGCGATCACCGGCACCCAGTTCTCCGGCAGATACCGCGTCAGCTCGCTCTGCACCTGCGCGTCGTCGATCGAGATCGTGCCCGGCATGATCAGCGGCGAGCGGTCGCCCTTCTCCCACAGATCATGAATCACCTTCGCCATCAGACGCAGTACCCCGCGCGTGCGCTGAAACTTGAGCAGGGTGGACCAGTCCGAATACAACCGATCGAAGACTTCGGGATGGATCGGATACGCCGACTTCATCCGTTTCTCATAGTCGGCATCCGCACATTCCGGGGGAAACTCCTGGCGCGCGGCACGGTAGAAATCCGCAAATCCCCGCGCCACCACATCCCGCTTCTTGAACTGCTCCGCATCCCCCATCGGCTCGAAGAGCCGCCGCCGCACGATCTCGAATCCCTCTTCCGAGGTGGCCGGGCGCCATGAGGATTCCAGCCGACCGATCACATGCCGCAGCCTGGCGAGCGCCGTGCGTCCCATGATCCCACCCACCTCCGCGTCGTCCACATCCGCATGCGGCGAGGTCGGCGAGTCGCTGGCCGGCAGCGACACCACCAGGAGGCAGTTCGGCGCGAGCTTCGCGCTCTCGGTCAGCACCTGCGCAAAACTGAAATGCGTTTCGAAGGTGCCGCCCGGCAGCGTGCGGTCTTCATGCAGCTGCCGCGCGTAGGCCACCCACTCGTCGATCAGCACGAGGCAGGGACCATGCGCCTCGAACAGCTTCCGCAGCATGTCGCCGGGACTCGTCGCATTCTCGTCGTCCGCGCGCAGCTGTTCGTACGCGGCCCGTCCGCCCAGTTGCCAGGCGATTTCCCCCCACAACGTCTTCACCTCGGTGCCGTCGGGCTTGCGTTCGGCGCGGCCGGGCGAGAGCTTGTTGCCGACGATCACGACGCGGCGCACGGCGGGCAGGGCGTCGACGCCGGCCTCGGCGAGCACCTCGTCGATGCCGGGCAGCGAGGCGGGCGCGCTGCCCGAGAAGAGATGGTAGAGCGCGAGCATCGAGTGCGTCTTGCCGCCGCCGAAGTTCGTCTGCAGCTGCACGACGGGATCGCCGCCGTCGCCCGCGAGCCGGCGCACGGCGCCGACCAGCAGCGCGCGCAGACTCTCGGTCAGGTAGGTGCGGCGGAAGAATTCGACGGGATCCTGATACTCGTCGCCGGCCCCGCCGATGTGCACCTGATGCAGATCGGCCGCGAACTCGGCCTGGCTGTAGCGGCCGCTGGCCACGTCGCGGTGCGGCGTGACCACCTCGCGCCAGGGCGGCAGCACGCCCAGCACCGTCGTCTCGATCGCGGCGCCCGCCTGCCGGCGCGCCTCGCTGCGCACCTGCTCGTCGTAGCGCAGCCGCATCAGCTCCTGCTTCATGCGCGCCACCTCGTCGGCCTGCGTGGCATTCACCGCCGCGAGCAGCCGCTCGGCCGAATCCATCGCCCGGTACGCGTCGTCGCCGGATATCCCCTTCTGATGCGCCCAGCGATCGCGATACCCCCGCAGCTCCGACACCAGCGACCGCTCCGTCTGCCCCAGCGTCCGCTTGAACACCTCGTTCCACTCCTCCCACATGAACTTCATGAGCGCGTACACATCCCACTGGCCGGGACCCGTGCCCGCCAGATTCCGGTCGCCCGCCGTGAACCGCTCGATGATCGGGAGACCGCCGCCCTGCGGCAGCCGCAGCATTTCCTGCTCGACAAAGGGACTGAGACCGTCGCGCAGCAGCAGCAGCGCCTTGCCGACACGATCAGCATTGGTGAGAGCCATGAATGATCCTTGCAATGATGGTGCGCGGATGCACCGCGCTGTGTGTGACTCGATGGATGTGGCGGATGTCCGTCGCGCTGCGCTGGGATGCGCTGCGCGCGGAAACGATCCCGTGGTGCCGCGACCACGGGATGCCTCCTACTCGAACAGATCCGACTGCGTCGTGGGAAGCGTCCTGTCGACGCTCAGACTGATGTTCTGGATCTCCGACCAGCTCTGCACGAGCGCGTTGTAGGCGAGCGCCTCGGCGGAGCGCTTCCTGCGCTCGCAGACCAGATAGAGCCGGTAGGCCAGTTCGCGCGCCGCATCGGCGCGCACACCCATTGCCGCGACCATGTCTGCGGCGGCGGACTCGCCCCCGGTCGTGAGCACGCGGATGAGATGATGCACCGTCTCCCAGACCGTCAGGCGCGTGTCGGATGCGGGATCCCAGTCCGCCGGCAGCTCCTCCGGCCGCAGCAGCCGCACCTTGCCCTTGCGGGATGCGACGACCCCCGCCTCGACCATGCCGGCCACGCTCGTGTTCTTGGCGCGCGCGAGATTGTCGGCGACGCCGAATTCGCCGTCGGAAAATCCGAACTGTTCGAACCAGGTCAGCGCCCAGCGGCTGTCGTCGTCGAAGTCGCTTTCCTGTTCGGAGAGCGCTTCGTCGAGCACCTGATTGATGAGGCGCAGCGCATCGCGCACCGTCACCGCCTCGCCGGATGCATCCAGAATCTTCGCATGGCGCGTGTACACCGCCATGCCGGGACCGATGGATGCCTGCGCCAGATCCACCGGTGCGATGTTGCCCCGCTGCAGATGCGCCACCGCCTCCGGAAGCTCCCGCTTCAGCTCGTCGTGAAACTGCCTGCGCGTGATCGTCCCCGCGGACCCGTCGCGCCGGCGACAAACAAGGACGATGCTGGAGGCGAGGGCGTTGGTGCCGGAGCCGATCATGCGATTGGCAAGTTCGGTGCGCATGGGCCATGTGCCGGAAATCGCAAACCCAGCTTTGAGGACGGCTTCAAGAAAGGTTTCCCAGCCCGTGCTTGCGGTGCCATCACTCCCCTCAGTCTCCGATTGTTTGAAGGCATAGTAAATCGAGACGGGGTAGTCGCTGTGCGATTGCGTGGCAAGATTGTGCATCGCCTGTGTCATCCCATCCAGAAAGAACTCCTCGGCCGCCTGCCGCCCGCCATGGCGATAGGGTGATGCGATGAGTTCCTCGGTCTTTGGTACAGCGACGGTTGACAACAAGTCCTTGTGCGTATCTCGGAGCACACGTCTGAGCCAACCATAGAAGAAATCAGACAGATCAGCATAACCGATGTTGTCATAGTATGGCGGATCGGTGGAGATCACCTTCGAATGTGATATGGTTTGATTCTGTGCATCCCACTGCACTGCCGAGCCACCTGCTCGTGCCGAGAGATGTTCAATCGCCTTCCGTTCCCATTCCAACATTGCATTCCAGTTTCCCGTCGAATCACAGAATGGATTGACCTCTGCGTAATCCCATACCATCGGTATCGCTTGTCGACCGAAGGTATTTCGCATCTTCTCACCTGAGTTATGCCAGCTACAAATCGACGACCAATAGTCGGCGCATTTATCCACCGTAAATGCGAGATACAACATTGCTGCGTCAGCATATTCGCTCGCTGAGTGGTGCGGGCCGTCAGATCGAGTCCCATCAGCCTGCAGTCCCGATGCCACAGCATCCTGCAGGATGGGTCCACGTACCTCGGATACCAGGTCCGAATAAGTCGTGAGTGAAACAAGCTGGCGTGAAGTAAAAATATCCCCGTAGTTCACGAGTCCGTACAATGGCGGCGAAAACCATCGTGGATTTTCCGGCATTGCAACATCCGGGCGCCAGGTTGGCTCCGCTGAACGTGCCACATCCTCCATTTCCCTGCTTGGCGGCAGATAGACTCGACCGCGCACACCCTCAGCAACGATTGCCATCATGCGGTCGCTCATGCGTCCCGCATTTGCTTCCGCATAGATGTACTTCGGGTCTATCGGATTTCCCGACATCAGGCATTTGAAATTCGCCCCGCGAGAGAGTTTCGTTCCATTCTTCGCCGCCTCGGCGTCAGGCGGCTTCCCCACGCGGACGGCGAAGCGGTAGCTGTCGCCCTTGATGATCGGCTCGATGTACGCCTCCTTCCCCGGCTTTGTCGAGAGCATGAAGGTCGAGGCGAGCGGGACATCCACATGCGCGAAGGCGGGATTGGGACTCTTGACCGTGCGGGCCCAGATCCATGCGATCACCGTGAGCTCCTCGTCGACGAGGGGTGCGAGGTCGGGACGCTCCTTCGCCATCGCGGCGGTGATGCGCACCTTCGGATAAAGGTGGCCGATGCGGCGCTCGGCCTCGTCGCGCATCCACTTCCCGTAGTAGCGCACGTCTTCGGCCAGTCCCTGCGCGCCGCGCCATTCGCGCGCGATGAGGGGCTCGTCGCCCGGCTCGACGGGGTGCACCGGCGGACGGTTCGCGAACTTCGGGGGAATCTCGATCATGGCCTTGTTGATGAGCACGGCCACGGGATTCAGGTCGGAGGCGTGGGCTTCGAGACCGAGCCGCTGCGCCTCGAGCGGCAGGGCGCCGCCGCCGGCGAAGGGATCGTGAAAGGCGGGGAGGCGCTCCTTGTTGTACAGCTCCTCCGCGCCGGGTTCGCCGATGTGCGCGTTGCAGGTGCGGCGCCACGAAAGACGGATCTCCTCGCGGGCGCGCTCGAGCACGGTTTCGTTGGTCGTGTTTTCCCACAGCACGAGATCTTCGATGATCTTGAAGAGGCGTTGGCGCTCCTTTTCCTGCGCCTTCTCGGTCGGGAAGAGGTCGGGCCAGCTCGAGGGATCATCCACCATCTGCGCGAAGATCACGGCGCGCGCCGCTGCGAGCGGCCGCCTGGCCCACCACAGATGCAGCGTGCTCGGGTGACCATGCCTGATCGACTTCTCCCTCACCGCCGCCCTGTTGATCGCCTCCAGCGGCAACGCCACCTCAATGAGCTTCCTGACCATGACTCCTCGCTAAAGCGCAGTTTCCAAGAACACCACTCGATTTCAACCAAAACCGTAATCACATTGATTACTCAATGGAATTGGATCCCTTGTATAAGAGCTGCAAACATCTTGACATTAGGCTCTGATTGCTCTTGATCGCCATACGAATAAAACATCCATTCATATCTTCGTTGTTTATATACCCACGCAATAGACATTATCTGTGTTTCAATACCGTGCAGATCACCAGTGCCTTCAACGACAAGCATCCTCACCTTACCCAGCGTGATGATATCTGCCTTTTCTACAACGGCACCAGTTTTCACCAGCTCCTGCTCTAGCAAATTTAGGTCTTTTTGCGTGAGTCTCTTGTTTACAGCTGATCTTTCATCAGACCATGCATACATCATATATATACTGTGCGACGTATTGCCTGTGGCCTGAATAATAACACCGGAGACACCGCCCTTGACAGTAGTATTTGTTACCTTCCAACCAACCGGATAATGGATTGTCACCTCACCAGAGGGAGATGAAAGCGGGTGACAGATGTACCCGAGAATATCGACAGCATTCTGCGCACTCGCATGCTGAATACCAACATTCACGACGTTCATGAATATATAAATTATGCAGAATCTCAAATACGACTTGCTCAATGTCATCTCGTGCTTCATTGCTTATCTAGAGCTGAATATATATTGGATTATTCGTGCCATTCCGAAATATCAGTGCGTCTTCATCGGCAGACTGCACCTTCGAAGCAGGGCGAACGCCCGCTGGGTCGACAGCAAGTGCAGCGTGCTCGGGTGTCCGCGCCAGATCGATTTCTCCTGCACTATGGCCCTGTTGATAGCCTCCAGCGGCAACGCCACCTCAAGGAGCTTCCTGACATTCATCTTAGGCATTTGCATGCATACATTTTCGAGGGCCTGGTTCTGGTTAAATGTACGATATCACTGAGATTGACAGCTTAATGAAGCGTGGCCACAGAATACATCCGCCAAAAGATATAATGCTGAGCATCCAACCGTTCCACGATATGATAATCGCTTGCTATTGGTTTCTCATGCGACCAGCTCGAAGTTGGCAAAACGAAACGCTGTTTGAGGGCTTCTTGTATATCTGCACCTCGCTTATAACAACATAGCCAGATCAGAGTTCTTTGGATAATACATCTTTAATAATTCGATCATTCTCTTCCTTCATGCGTTGCTGTAGATCAAGAAGACGCTCATAGTCGTCCTCATCTATGGCTGAATGAGAATGTAGATAATAACTCGTCAGCAATCCCGACGCAGCAATGACAATTGCTACAGCCACAACCATAATTCGCCGTATTGTGCGCTGTGCGGTGCTACGATATGCTGCTCCATTGGCATGAGTTAATGCCATTACAAAAATTACCACGATGTATAATAGAGCAAAGACGCGTATATTTATCGTGGCCACATAGGTCTTCCGCACCCATTCTTCCATTAACACTGCGCCAGATAAAGTGCCATAGTTTCTTAACAATTCATCGGGGACAGGGAACATAATACTTGCGACGGTATCGGCGTGCATATACAACAATACCCCGAGTATGCCTAGCAATATTATAATTAGATGTTTGCTGTACTTCCACTTGCGCATGCCAACCTCTGTGTATTGTAAGCGTGAACTGTTTCTCGCCTCTTATTATCTTGCGAGAAGACGGTTATCGTAGTATCGGTCGATGGCGTAATGCGATCATGATGCACTGACAAGATCACAATGCAGCTTGATGTGGCATCCGCCCACTTCTGTCCTAGGAATCATTTACAGTGGCATCATTCGTTTCTTACGATTTGAGCGCGTCTTCTCTCTTGCCATAACTATTCTGGAATTCATCCCCACATGGAAGATGCGTTGGTATATCCGAATTTTGTTTTTGAATCTTCCAGAAAGATAATGATCGTAGCCAAGTTGCTTTTACCATCTGTGATCACAGCCTTCTTGGCAGGCTTTTACCAAATCATGGCGAGGAGTTCACATGAGAACGTGTAGGCCAGGATTTCTTCATCATGAGGGATCCTCCCGGCGGTGGAGGAGGTCGGCGAAGCCGTAGCGGCGGCTGGTCTCTCCGAAGTCGGGTCCGCGGCCGAAGGGACGGCGGATGTAGTGCACGCTGTGACAGGTCTCGTCGTGGAATTCGACGATGACGAAGATGTAGGTGTCGGGATTCTGCTCGGCGAAGAGCATCTCGTTGTGGGTCACGGTGATGTCGTCGGCCCCGCTCACACGACCCTTGACCTCGATGTACCGCAGCACGCCCGTGGTGCCGTCACGACTCTCGATGTCGTATCCGAGCTTCTCGTATTCGCGGTCCACCGGCTCGTTGCCCAGCCCGCGCTCGACTGCCATCACCACCTCGCGGGCGCGGAGGGCGGAGGTCTGCGTATCCATCGGCATGGTCGCCGCGGCGCGGGGAGCCTCCCCATTCGTGCGCAGCATGTCGAGAAACGCCGGGGTCACGATCACGGCACCTCCGAGCACGACGGGAGGCTGGGGAGTGATCTTCTCCTCCCGTTGTAGCTGTGCGAGGCGCTGTGTGAGGCGGGTGTTGAGTTCGTCCGCCCGGCGCCGTGCCTCCGCGCTGTTGAGGCGGGCGGCCGGCCTGCCGGCGGCTTCCTGCAGCTTGAGCTCGTTCCAGCGCTTGTCCCAGTAATTCATCTCCTTGACCAGCCGGTCCCGCACGGCGGCGCGGATCTTCTGCACGCGTTCGACGCGGGCGCCGCGCACCTCCGCCAGATGTTCGGGCACGATGTGCGCGATGGCATGGCTGATGGCACGCGCTTCGACGGTGTGGTCGATCCACCCGCAGGCGGGATGCGCGAGGATGCGGGCGGTGAGGGCGGCGACATCGTCTGCACTCGCGTCGGCGGCGGCTTCCCCCGGGAGGCCGGCGGCGCGGGCGGCTTCCGCAAGGGGCTTGTAGTCGAGATAGGCCGCATAGCGCATGGGGGTGAGCGATCCATCCTCCTTCACTTCCACATACATCATGCGTCGGGAGACATCCCGCGGCGTGCCGCCCTGTTCTTCCACGCCGTCGCGGAGGGTGTGTTCGAGGGTGACGAGCACGCGGGGACGCGGGTCGGGGTCGTTCTCGTCGACGAGGATGCTGCCTCGGCGCAGGAGGTCGCGGTGCTGTGCGAGTGTCAGGTCGAGCACGGCGTCGAGCAGGGGATGGCCGGGGCAGATGAAGGCGGCGGGGAGGCCGCCCTCGTCGCCGAGGTGCTGCTTGTCGAAGGCGATGCGTTCGTAGCGGCGCAGCACGGGTGCGGTGCCGGTGCGGTGCCGGCCGCGGAGCGTGGCGGGCACGTTGGTCAGCTCCCACCGGCCGGGTTCGCGGCGGTGCGCGGTGCCGCCGAGGCGCTGGAAGGCTTCGAGGAAGAAATCCCGTACGTAGGCGGGCTGGAGGCGGCGGGCCTCGGCGCGCTGCATGTCGTCGCGGATGTCGCGGATGCGCGCGGCGTCGAGCACTTCGGTGGCGAGGGCGCGATCTTCGAGCAGGGAGCGGAGTGCGTTCTGGGCGGTGGCGTCGGCGACGCTGCGGGTGAGGCGGGCGCGCACTTCGGGCTGCTCGCCGTAGCGGATGGCCTCGATGAGCAGATCCCGCAGGGACCGGCCCTCGAACTGGAGTTCGCCGAGCACGTCGAACACCTGGCCGCCGAGCGCGAGGCGGGCCTGTTCGAGCTTGCGCAGGAGGGTGTTGTACACGTCGCCCTCGCGGGTTTCGTCGGCGACGAGGTTCCACAAATGGCAGACTTCGGTCTGCCCGATGCGGTGGATGCGCCCGAAGCGCTGCTCGAGCCGGTTGGGATTCCACGGCAGGTCGTAGTTGACCATGAGGTGGGCGCGCTGCAGGTTGATGCCCTCGCCGGCCGCGTCGGTGGCGATGAGGACCTGCACGTCGGGATCGTGCTTGAACGACTCCTCGGCCCGCCGGCGCTCGGCGCGGTTGAGCGCACCGTGGATGACCTCGACCGCGTTGTGCCGACCGAGCATGGTCGTGACCTTGCGGCGCAGGTATTCGAGCGTGTCGCGGTGCTCGGTGAAGATCACGAGTTTCTGCTTCGCCGACGGGGTGTACTGCACACGCGTGCCGTAGGCGGCGAGGGGTTCGCCGACGCGGTTGGGCTGCGCCGCGGCGGTGAAGATCTCGGCCAGCACGTTCGAGAGCTGGGTCCACTTGCGGTCGTCGCCGCTCGCGCGCACGCGTGCCGCGCGCTGTTCGAGGTCGGTGAGCGTGGCGATTTCGGCCAGCAGCTCGCCCTTCGTCTGCGCGGCCGTGGCCTGGTCGAGCAACTGCTCTTCGAGCGTTGCGATTTCGTCGTCGGTCGCCTCGTCGAAGTCGTCGAGGTCCTCGCGCGTCAGCAGCGGCAGCGTGCCGGGCAGGATGTCGGGGGTGGGCTTCGCGGGGTCGGTCTTCGCGGCGTCGCTCTTCGCGGCGTCGCTCTTCGCGGGGATGCCGAGTTCGAGTTCGGCCAGCCGCTTTTCAAGCCGTTCGCGCCTGCGGTGCAGGCTCTGGTAGATCGCCTCGGGCGAGCTCGCCAGCCGCCGCTGCAGCACCGTGAGCGCGAATCCCACCGTATTCGTGCGCTTCTCGCTCTGCAGTTTCTCGGCGCGGTTGAACTCGTCGCGCACGTACTGCGTGACGCTGCGGTAGAGGTCGTCTTCGCCCGGCGAAAGTTTGTAGGGAACGGTATAGGCGCGCCGTTCGGGGAAGAGCGGTGTGCCTTCAAAGGTGAGGAGGGATTCC
Organism: Bacteroidota bacterium; assembly: GCA_023432805.1. Lineage (GTDB taxonomy): Bacteria > Bacteroidota > Ignavibacteria > SZUA-365 > SZUA-365 > JAEYUG01. The sequence goes on from JAEYUG010000067.1 coordinate 20,211, forward strand.
TTGACCATGCGCCGCATCAGGTCGGAAACGTCCACGGCGTGGGCGTCGGTGCGGAAGCGACCTTCGAATCGATCGGGATCGAGCAGCGACATGAAGAGCTGGAAATCCTCTTCCTTGCCGTTGTGCGGCGTGGCGGTCATCAGCAGCAGGTGGCGCGTGTTGTGGCCGAGCAGCTGACCGAGCCGGTGGCGCTTGGTGTATTTGATTTCGCCGCCGGTGAAGGAGGCCGCCATCTTGTGGGCTTCGTCGCAGACGACCAGATCCCACGCACATTCGGTGATGGCGAGCTTCTGCTGCACCTCCTCGTCGCGCGAGAGCTTGTCGAGGCGGGCGATGACCAGGTCGTGTTCGAGGAACCAGTTGCCGGTGCGGGCGGACTGCAGTCCGTCGTTGGTGAGGATCTCGAAGGGCAGCTGGAAGCGCTGGTGGAGTTCATCCTGCCACTGTTCGGCGAGGTTGCCGGGGCAGACGACGAGGCAGCGGCGGAGGTCCCCGCGGATGATGAGCTCCTTGATAAGGAGTCCCGCCATGATGGTCTTCCCCGCCCCCGGATCATCTGCGAGCAGGAAGCGGAGCGGCAGCCGGGGCAGCATGTGTTCGTACACGGCCGAGATCTGGTGCGGCAGGGGACGCACGCGTGAGCTGTGCACGGCGAGCACGGGATCGAACAGATGCGCCAGCGTGATGCGATGTGCTTCGGAGGCGAGGCGGAAGGCTGCGCCGTCGCCGTCGAAGCTCCACGGTCTGCCCTGATCGACGATTTCGATGTTGGCGGTCTCGCCGGCGAGGAGGAGGATGTTGTCAACCGAGCCATCGGCCTTCGTATACACCACGGTGGCCGCGACATCCCCATGCACCGTGACCGCCGTAACAGTGACCACGGCGTCTGGCACGATGCCGCGGATGCACATCTGTGGCTGGATTGTGTCGATCGAAAGCATGATCTGTACTCCCTTGGTGCCTCTGGTGCGTTGTGCTCGCATCAATGCAACGCCGCAGTTCCAAGCGATTGGAGTGGGAATCAACTGCCGGATGACTCAGGCATGGATAATACTAACGTTACACCTCAAGCGCAACCATTTTCCCGATATCACGATGCGAATTCTGCAAAAGGGAGGACGGACACCCTCGTCCGTCTTCGGGAGGACGGACGCCCTCGTCCGTCCGAAAGGTCGGTGGACGTCCTCGTCCACCCAGCACCCACCGACCATGCGTCCAAGACCTGTTACCACCGCCGATCAGGCATATTCTTCACCGGCTTCACCTTCGGTACCGGCGACTTCTTCGCCCTCGAGACCGCCTTCTGCACTTCCGGCGCCATCTTCACCCAGATTTGCGCCCCCGACGGATGCACATACGCCACCGGATTCTTCAGTGCCTCCACATTCTCGAGCACCCAGGCATACCCGTCATAGCGCTCGATGCAGCCCGTGAGATCAGCTGTGGCGACAACCGTCTTCGTGCCCGCCTTGATGATGCCGACCGTCTCCCTGATGTTGCACGGCCGTGAGCGATACTCCTCTGTCTTTGTCCCTGCGAGAATGTCTTCGACCGGTTCCGGAAGAATGACCAGAGCGCGTGTCATCATGAACAACTCCTTTCGTGAATGAAATGTTACATCTCCCTTACCCGGGGCCTCCTCCCATGCTGAAATAACCGGAGGACGGACGCCCTCGTCCGTCCCCCCACTGCATCTCACATTACCGACCGTGCTGCCAGCAGTAGTAGCTGGCGCCCTTTGCATTCCGTTTGCACTGCGTCCCTTTCTTTGTGATGGCGATGCATCGCGTGGTCGATTGATGCTGCGCTGAAACCGGGATGTACCGCACGTTGCCATTCGTCGTCGACCTCTGCTGCACCGCATTCCCTGCACCTCCACCCGGCCGGCACACGCGGCACGCGATGTAACCCTCGGAGATTACGTCGTTGACCGACGACCATTCGATCACGTTCTGTACGTGGATTCTCTGCGTGTACCCGCAGCTGGCTCGGTGGTATTTGTCCGATCTCTTCGACCCGACATACTGCGCATTCAGACCCTGAGTTGCCGCGAGCAGTGCCAGCACTGCGATCATCAGCGAGATGTGCACGCGGCGCATCATCGTCCATGGGAGGTTCACATCCATGTTCGCTCCTCTTCTGTTGTGGTGTTCGTGTTCTGGTTTCTCTCGTTCACGCCGCACATCAATGTTCACGCGGCGTGAGCGCACATGGTACAGCTGATCTGTTTCTCCCCGTCTCCCCAACGTGTCGTGTTACCCTGTCCCGATCGTCCCTGCGCCACTGATTCTCCCCTCAGCTCCCTGTTCGATCCTCCCTTCGCATCTACCCCCCATCTACGAGACACCCCAACCACCGAATCGTTCGGCAGCCGGGGTGAAAAACAATCTGGCGTGGTAGCAAGCTGTCGTCAGTATGACCCGAACCACCGACGCAGGAACTCCAGACCTTGAATGCTGTCTGTTGCAAACGTCGCAAAAGCAAGAAGCAGAATGACACCGATCATCCATTCCAAGATGATTGAGACAAGGAGTCCCCTCTGCTGCACAAGCGTCCAATGCTGCTTGAACCGTATGCTCACCAGCACAGAGCCGCTAAACCAAAACGCCGTCGTCCAGCGATGCAGGGCTGAATCCGGTATCGGTACTTCCACGCCCAGCGGTATCGAATGGACCCCATACCCAAGATACACCAATGTAAAGAACAGATATGTGGTAAGCAGTATTGAGATGAAATTGAAAGGAACCCTGCCATAGTTAAACAACCAGCCAATTGCTCCGTCCCAGGCATCACCAAATCGCGAAGCAACTTGTTCCTGATAATCACGAAGTATTTCCTCGCCTTCCTTAGGATCTGACTTAATACTCACCAGCGCAGCAAGGCCATGAAAAATGGATCGGAGGCGATGCTTGTTTTCCTGAATCGTCAAGTCTTCGTTGTCAACGAAACCTACTTCACCACGTTTGATGTAACCATAATTATCCAGTGGGAGTCGGTCTGTCAGTGATGTTGTGTCCAGTACAAACAAGAGCTTTCGGCTAATTTTGGTATCGTTGAGCGATACGGGGCTTTTCAGACTTCCCTCCTCGATTGTGCTGATGCTGTCTATCGTAGTGTTTGTGAAGTGCACATGGCCAATCACCGCGTTCGATATCGTTAATTTGCCGATTACACAGTCCACAAATAGAATCGTATCGGCAACATCTGTTCCGTCTGTTATTGTCAAACGATCGACCGTTCTTTTATGAAACATGATGCTGCGTCTAGCGGTAAGTTTGCTCAGTTCAATTATTGTTGATTCTCCTTCACCGACAACTAATTCCTTTAATTCTACGTGACGAAGCATTATTCTTGTAACATTACCTCTCAGAGACATCCTGTTTCCAACTACACTGCTAACAATGTCTAGTTTAGAAACGTTAACCGAATGGAGGTCGGCATCATTCCCGATTCGTGTTTCCTTGAGCACAAGCTCAGGCATTTGCATTTTGCGTACAGACAGGTTCCTGACGTATCCCCCGTCCAGCGCAACAGCTGATAGCTGCTTTTCGATCGACAGGCTCAAGGATTTAGGTGTGACTGCGACTGTGTCCAGTTTGTTATTGGCACGCAACGTACCGACGCTTAATTCTCCAAATTGCGGCTTAAGAATGTTTATCAGCATTGCGTCATTAGTCACTGCAATTACACTTGCTGAACGCCTGCTTCCCTCTCCCTCGCGCTCGAAATCGGCGTAACTGCTGGAGCTCCAGCAAATCGCAATTATCACCATCAGCCGTAATTCTGTTCGCATAACTCCTCTTGCGCATTTGTTTTATTCATCGGTACAGTAGTGTCCGGACGTTACTCGAATAAAATCAACTGGTTAGCGTCAGCGGGCATGTCTGCGACAGGCAGGACTCCGCTAAGTGCTTGATTTATAGGCACTTTCTCGAACAGCGTCACACTCAGAATCTGTAGAATACTGTAGAGACTCGCCTCCAGCTTGAGACGCTTCTTCATGATGGCAATGAGCACATACACTGACACGGCGATCCAGACCTGGGTCTTGACTGCGTTCTCGGTTGTCCCGAAAAAT
>JAEYUG010000002.1 GCA_023432805.1 Bacteroidota bacterium
CCCAGACCCAACAGCCCCCCCCCCCCCCGCCCCCCGCCCCCCCCCCCGCGGGCCCGCGGCCGTTTTCGTCCTGTGCGTGCGAAGCGCGAGGCTTCCCCACGGAGGGGGCGTCAGGCGAGGATTCCGCATGGAGGCGCCGACAGTGTCCTGTTTTCCGGACAGTGCGCATGGTCGAGCCGACAGCATCCATCCCCCGAACAGCAAAAAACGCGAAAACAGAGCGCATCCTTCATGGCACGGGATTCGTACGCAGGGAGGAAACGAACCTGGAGCATCCCATGAACACGCGCTTCTCTCTCATTGCACTTCTCGCGCTTCCCCTCATGCTGGCAGCCTGCGGCAATCACGACAATCCGGTGCTGTACGACGACATCGCGCCCCTGCCGCCCGTGGGGATCCGCACGGTATCGCTCGACCATGCGGTCGAGCTGCAGTGGATCGACAATCAGGAGCCGGATCTGGCCGGCTACAACATCTATGTCAGCACCTCGTTCAAGGGCCGGTATGACCGGATCGGGTCGTCGACGCGCCCGGTGTTCACCGATGGCGGCGCACGCAACGGCATGACGTACTACTACGCCGTGACGGCCTACGATTTCAACGGCAATGAGAGTGCGCTGAGCAGGGATGTCGTGTATGACACGCCGCGTCCCGAAGGGCGCAATGTCACGCTCATCGACCGTTTCGCCGATCCCCTCCGCGCCGGCTACGATTTCTCGGAGTACCTGCGCGTGCATTACGACACCGACCTGACCGATGTGTACTTCGAGATGGGCAACGGCATCCCGCTGCTGCGTGTGTGGGATGACAGCGACATACAGGATCTGGGATTCACCAGGAATCTCGACGAGATCAGTGTCGCGCCGGAGGACGGGTGGCTGCCGTCAGGCACAGCGGAAGCCGCCGTCGGCCATACCTACGTGATCTGGACCTACGACAACCACTTTGCGAAGGTGCGCGTCACGAGCATGGGTCCTGGAACGGTGACCTTCGACTGGGCGTATCAGACCGCGACAGGAAATCCCGAACTCGCCCGCGGCGAACGCGGCACCATGAGCAAGACTGCGCAGCGGATGCGCACCGGCACGAGACACGCGCAGCAATGACAACACCACTCGCTGACGCCGACAGCTTCGTGCGCGGTGTCTGCCACCCCACGATTGCACCGCGCTGACACTCCGACTTTTCGAAACACCACAGCCTCCCTGGAGGACGCCATGACACGCTTCACGCACTTTCTCGCCCGATGGACCACTGTCGCGCTCACCGCATCGGCACTGGTCGCACTGCTTCCCGTCAGGACGCATGCGCGCACAGAGGTACGCCCGGTCTCTTCGTCGTCGGTGCTGGCCCTGGATGTGTGGACCTCACGCGGCGACGGTGCCATCTACAATGCCGGCGACGACATCACAGTATTCTTCCGCACGAGCACCGACTGCTTCGTCACCATCTACGACATCACCACCGACGGCCGCACCATCGTGCTGTTTCCGCAGTACCCGGACGACGGATTCGTGCGCGGCGGCTTCACCTACCGATTGCCGGGGTATTATGACGGACCCGCCTTCCGGGTGACGGGTCCCCGCGGCATCGAGTACATCCATGCCGTGGCCACGCTCGAACCGGACGCATTCCGCTTCCGTCGCGATGGAGCACGCTACCATCTGCGCGCCGAACCGATTTCAGGCGATCCCTACGACGCCATCAACGACATCAACGGATCGCTGATCGACACGCGGTACGTGCGCGCAACCGCCACCACTTCGTTCTTCATCGGTTCCCGCGTCTGGTATCCCCGCTACTACTGCAACAGCTGCCATGCCGGCAACGTGATCCGCGATCCCTACGCCGTCGAGTGCAGCCGCTACATCATGCGCGCGCACACCCCGCATGACTACTGGTGGATGCACGACTATCATCCGGGATTCCGGGCAGGCGTGTATGTCGGACCCTTCTGGTTCGTCGAGGTGCGCACCATGCCCGTGCACCGACACCGGAAGATCCGTTACATCGACTGCGCCTGGGGCTTTGCCAACTGGCATCCCGTGCACATGCCGCGCAGACCCTTCGTGCACGTCGAACACAACACACCGCGGACGGTGAAGTACCGCGAGTACGAACGCGACTCCCGCCCGATCACGTATCGGGAGGAACGCGAGCGGCGATCGGGTCCCACGCGCACCGGCACGGAAACACGCACACGGGACGCGGATGTTCGCACACGTGACGCGGATGTTCGCACACGGGACGCGGAGTCTCCCACCCGAGGCACCGACACCCGGTCGCGGGATGTGGATGTACGTACACGGGAAAAGGATGTCCGGACACGAAACAATACTGGAAGCTCTGCGGATGTGACCACGCGTGCGCGTGAATCCGCACCCTCCGGCGGAAGCACCCCGAACGCACGTTCCACCCAGACCACGACCGGCCGTGCACGCGAAGCCGCGCCGCAGGTGACCGGCCGTGCACGTGAAGCCGCGCCGCAGGTGAACGGCCGTGGACAGACCGCGCGCACCCCGGAAGCCGGCGGACGCACACGTGGTGCGGAATCAGACGCTTCCCCCGGAAGCGCGCGCAGCCGCACGCGCTGACCGGCAACGGGCGCCCACGCATGACGCTTCTCATGGATGCATCGGGTTGGTTTTCCCGATGCATCCTCTGTATGTTCAATTGACGATGCGGACCTCCCTCCCCATATTCCGGCTGTGCATCTTCGCCATCGGCCTTCTCGTCGCCACGACGACGCTCGGCGCCACGGGCGTCGAAGCGATGCAGGACGACACCGAGCGCGCCCGCAGCGCCCTCCGCACGATCGAGGATGCCATCCAGCAGCGCGACGTGCAGCTGCTCGCGCGCTCCTTCTCGTCGAAGGTCTACATCACCCTCTTCACCGGCGAGAACGGCTGGTACAGCGCCGAGCAGTCCTACTTCATCCTCCGCAACTTCTTCAGCACACACACACCCCTGTCGCTCTCCCTCACCCCGTCGGGAGCCGCGAGCGGAACACCCTACGGCGTCGGAACGCTGCTCTACATGTCGCGGGGACGCCGCAGCAGCGCCCAGATTTTCGTCTCGCTCGTGCGCACCGACAGCGGAGACTTCAGGCTCAACCAGATCACCGTCGCATCCCGCTGAGCCATGGGCCCGGGTTGGATGCATCGCGCCGCCGAACAGTCCGTTCCCTTCGAACGACGCATGCTGCTCGCCACCGGCGTCGTCGCGCTCTGCCTCATGCTGGTCGCGGCGGGACGATGGATCTCCCTCTCCCATGCGCAGGAGGATTGGAAGGGAATCCGCGCACGGGCTGACGCGGAACTCGCACGCAGCATCGATGCACGCCTCTCGCATACGGCGGAAGCCGTGCACGCCGCAGCCCGCAGCGCAGCCCGGGCCGAGGCAGCCGACGACCTCCCACGGGTGGATGCGGATGTCGCCCTCCTCGAGGTGCGCGACAGCACGGGCGGCGTCGTGCGGTATATGGGACGACCGATCGCCCTGCCCGCCGCTCTCGAGCGATGCGTGCGCGACACCCTGCTGCTCGTCTCGCGCGCACCATTCACGGATCTCGTCGCCGTCACACCCGTGCGCGATGCGAAGGGACGCCGCACGGGCATCGCCCTGGCCGGCGCCTCCCTGCGCGTCTCCCTGCCCATCGACAACCGCTTCGTCGACACACGCGGCATCGTCGACCTCCTCGCCCGCGAACTCGGCTCGGATCTCATCCTCGCAACGCCGCCCGGCACGCACGCCACCGACGGACGCTACCTGACCGTTCCCATCACCACGCACGGTGCACATAGCAGAGATACTGTCGCCGTCGTGTCCCTCTTGCGCAGCACCCCCGACCTCTGGCTGCAACGCACCGAACAGATCTTCGATCGCATCGGCGCGGCACTCGTCATCGTCCTTCTCCTGCTGGTGGGCGGACTCCTCTGGCGGCAGATCCGCCTCCTCCCCTCGCCTGGACTGGCCGCGCTCGCAACCGGATCGCTCATCATCATCGCACGCGTCCTGCTTTTCACCGGCGACATCCCGGCCGCCCTGTTGCCGACCGAGACCCTGAATCCCGCCCACTACGCCTCGTCGTTTGCCTGGGGACTCGCGAGCTCGCCGGCCGAACTCACGCTCAGCGTGCTCGCCCTGCTCGGCATCGCGCTGGGAGTCAACCGCACGCGTCAGCGCACGCAGACAATCCGCGTCGTGCCCGCCACGCTGCTCGCACTCGCTGTCGCGCTTACGCTCCCGATGATCGTGCGCGGACATGCCGCCGTCCTGCGCAGCTTCGTTGCGGACTCCTCCTTCACCTTCGACGACATCGCGTCCATCGGCCGGCGTCCCATGCTGCTGCTCCTGCTCGCCGACGCGTTTCTCGTCACCGCGGCAGGCGCACTGCTGCTGCGTGCGGCGGCGGCTTCCGCACGGAGCTGCGGTGTGCGCACGCGCATCGCCGCGGCCGGCGTCACTGCCGCATCCACCCTCGCCTTCCTGCTCGTCACCGACACCATCCTCCTTCCCCTGTGGGTGTACCTCGGCGCCGCGCTGGGCTGGATCCTCCTGCTCGAGCCGCACGCGCGCCGTCGGGCGGAATCCCGCGTACGAAGGATCCGGGCGCAGGTGCCGGCGCTGCTCGCGCTGCTCGCGGGATGCGGGCTCGTCGCCGGCGCCGTGCTCTTCCACTGGGCGGACGAGAAGCGTCGGGGGGAAGTCGAGGCGATCGCCCTCGAACTCGCGCAACCGGTCGACACCTGGTCGCGCGCGCTGGTCGAGCAGTCGCTCGTGACGATGACCCTTGGTCCCGGTGCCGCCACCATCGCACGCGCACCCGCGCGGGGCGAGGATTTCCAGACCGCATTCACGCTCTGGGCGGAGTCGCCGCTCGGAAGCCAGCCGAACAATGCCGCGGTGCTGCTCGTCGACACGCGTGGCATGGTACGGTCGCGTTTCGCCGTTGGCATCGACCTCGACGCCATCGATCTGCCCGGCCTCGTGCACGACGACAGCGCGGGCATGCGCGTGCTGGCGCCGGTGCAGCGCGGTGGATTCACCGCCGCACCGATGTTGTACGCGGGGGTCGCACCGGCGCTCGCTCCCCCGCAGCTGCGGCTGGTCGTGATCGTGGAGGGCATCGACCGTACCGCGCGCCGGCGCTCGGGTGTCGACCTGCTGCGCACCCAGCGCGAGGAACCCAGCCGTGCTCCGGAGGACCGTTTCGTCGTGCGTGTGTTCGATGATGGCCTGCAGGTCGCGGTGTCCGATCCCGCTGCCAGCCGGCGCGCACGGCTTCCGGCCGAGGTCGCCGCGGCCTTCGCTGCAGGCGCCGACACACACTGGGGCGCGCATCCGGAAGGCACCGGCGAAGACACCTTCTACCGCCGGGGAGATTCCCCGCGCAGCGTGATCGCGATCAGCGTCGGAGCCGCCGATCCCCTTTTCACCGTGTATCGCTGGACCCGGTACTTCGTCATCTTCGCCATCACGGCGCTGTTCGTGTTACTGTTGCGCACCCGCATCCCCGCCCTGCGCACACGTCTTCGCACGATGCGCTTCGCCACGCGCCTGCAGATCGCCTTCGTCGCCATCGCCTGCGTGCCCGTGCTGCTCGTGTGGATCGCAGCGCGCAGCTACGTCGCATCCGTCGAGGAGCAGAGCCTCGTCTCCCAGCTCACCGAGGATCTCGACGTGCTCGTTCGAACCATCGAGCAGCGCCGTGGCACGGCGACGCTGCAGCCCACCGACGAGGAGTGCCGAGGCATCGCGCTCGCCACCGGCAACGAAGTCAACGTCTACCGCGGGATGCTTCTGGCCGCCAGCAGCCGTCCCGAACTCTACGCGACGGGACTGCTCAGCGCGCGGATGCCGGCCGAGGCCTGGCGCGCGCTCGCGCGGGAGGGACGCGATCGTGTGATCGTGCGGGAAACCGTCGGCGCGTTTTCGTACCTGGTCGGCTACCGTGCAGTGCGTGACGCGCGCGGCACACTGGAAGCCGCCGTTGCCACCCCCACCCTCTTCGCCACGCCACGCGCCGAGGAGGACAGCATCCGAGCCTCTGCGATGATCACCCTCGGGGTCATGCTGCTGCTGATCGTGGTGTTGCCCGCCAGCATCGGTGTCGCGCGCCAGATCTCGCGTCCCCTCGCCGCCCTCACCCGCGCCACACGCGATGTGGCCGCCGGAGATCTCGACCGCACCGTCACCGTGCGCGGCGCACGCGAATTCAGTGAACTGACCGACTCGTTCAACTCCATGACCGCCCAGCTGCGTGCAAGCCGTGAACAGCTTGCCGCGGTCGAGCGCGACCTGGCCTGGAAGGAGATGGCCCGGCAGGTCGCCCACGAGATCCGCAATCCCCTCACCCCCATGAAACTCGCCGCGCAGCATCTGCAGCGCGCGGCGCGCGACCAGGCTCCCAGACTCGACGAGCTGATCGAACGCATCACCGCAACGATCATCGACCAGATCGACACGCTCGCGCGCATCAGCGATGCGTTCAGCCGCTTCGGCCGCATGCCGCGCCGGGAGGCTTCCGCTGTGCCGGTCGCGGCCGTGATCGACCACATCGCATCACTCTTCCTGCACCATCCCAACCTTTCCATCGAACTCGATATCGCGCCCGACCTGCCTGCGGTGGTGGCCGACCGCGAAGAGCTCAGCCGCGCGCTGACCAACATCCTCCGCAACGCCGTGCAGGCCATGCCCGAGGGCGGGACGATCACGATCCGCGCCGCGCAGGTCGAAGACACCGTGCATCTGACCGTGCGCGATACCGGCGTCGGCATCGCGGCGGAGCTGCTGCCGCGCATCTTCGAACCGAACTTCTCGACGCGCACGGAGGGCATGGGACTCGGTCTTGCGATCGTACGGCGGATCATCGAGGATGCGGGGGGAAGCGTGCAGATCACGAGCGAGTCCGGACACGGCACGGTCGTGGATGTCGTCCTGCACATTTCATCGGAAGCCTCCGCTTCGTAACTTCATGGTTTGTGATCGAAACGGCCATGCAACCCTCACCCTTCATTCTCGCCTCCGCCTCACCGCGCCGCCGCCAGCTGCTGTTGCAGCTGGGACTCGAGTTCGACATCCTGCCCGCACATGCAGATGAAACGGTCGACGAAGAGTTCCCCCCCGACGAACACGTGCGGATTCTCGCCGAACGCAAGGCGCGCGATGTCGCCTTCCGCATCGCCTCGGGTGTGATTGTCGGTGCCGACACCATCGTCGTGATCGATGGCGACATCCTCGGCAAGCCCGTGGATGAGGACGACGCGATCCGCATGCTCTCGACGCTCAGCGGCCGCCGCCACGACGTGTACACGGGCATCGCACTGCTCGAGGTGCCGACCTGGCGCATGGAAGTCTTCCATGAGCGCACGGAGGTCTGGTTCCGCGAACTTGAAATGCAGGAGATCCTCGACTATGTGCGGGGGGGGAGTCCCATGGACAAGGCCGGCTCCTACGGCATCCAGGACGACTTTGGTGCCGTGTTCGTCGAACGCGTGCATGGCGACTACTACAATGTCGTCGGGCTTCCGTTGTCGCGCTTCTATACCACCTTCCGGAAGTTCACCCAGCCGCAACCCCCGCTCGATGACGAGTAGCCTGCGCACGAAGCTGCTCGTCTCGCTTGCGCTCGGTGCGCTGGTCTTCATCGGACTGACCATCTACGCCGACGCCGGGCGCCTCGTCGCTGCATTTGCGACATTCGGATGGGAATATCTTCCGCTGGTCGTCGCCTGCACCGCGGCGAACTACGTCTTTCGCTACGCCAAATGGGATCTCTACACCCGCGCGCTCGACGTGCGGCCTGCGACCGGCAAGAACATCATCATCTTCTTCGCCTCGTTCATGATGGCCGTCACGCCCGGCAAACTCGGCGAAGTGCTCAAATCGTACCTGCTCAAGGAGGTCAACGGCACACCCGTGTCGCGCTCCGCACCGATCATTCTCGCAGAGCGGCTCACCGATTTTCTGGGACTGGTGCTCATCATGATCGCGGGCGCGTTCGTGTTCGGATACGCACGCAGTCTGATCGTCGCCTTTGCGGTGTTCTTTGCAGGCGTGACCGTGCTGCTGTCGTGGAGGAAGGGCTCGCTCGCGGTGCTCGGCCGTCTGGCGCGGATCTCCTTTCTGAGCAAATACGCGCAGCATGCCGAGGATGCCTACGAAAGCATGTACACGCTGCTGCGTCCGCGCACCCTTGTCTGGGCCGTGGTGCTGAGCGTCGTGGCGTGGACATTCGAATGTGTCGGGTACTGGATCATTCTTCGCGTATTCGACGCACCGCCGACCATGCTCAAGGCTGCGTTCATCTATGCATTCTCGACGATCGTCGGTGCGGTGACGATGCTTCCCGGGGGACTCGGCGGTACGGAGGGAAGCCTGACGGGACTGGCCCAGCTCGCGGGCGCGACGAAGGACGTGGCCGTGGCATCCACCTTCATCATCCGCGTGGCGACACTCTGGTTCGCGGTCGTGCTCGGCATCGTCGTCACCTTCGCCTTTCAGAAGCGCCTCCACGTGCGTATCGACGCCCTGCCCCTCGACAACGCGTGATCGGGGGCGGATGTCGCATTCGCCTTTCGTCACGTGAATCAGGAGCTTCGATCGAGACGTCATCGTGTTGCACCGGTGCGTGTCCGCAATCGGCACGCTGCATGTCCTGTGGGAGATTTCGACTGTTCTGACATATGTTCACCCTCGCCGCTCGTGTAGTTTGTGCATCGTGTAGACTGAACGACACGATGAGCAGAATGCCCGATGCAATGCGAATGTCCCAGGCCGAACCGGTTCCAGTCCCGGCATGACCGGCCGTGGTGCCGACGTCCCCACGCCATGCTGATCGCGTGCTGTGCCCTGCTGCTGCCAGCGCTTCTGCACGCGCGGTACATCCCATCGCGAGCATGGCAGTTTCCGGACGACAGCACGGCTGCTGCCGACACCCTCGCAGGTGTCATCGACGAGGACTATCTCGAGGAGGCCGCTCGAGACGACACCGGGGAGGGAGTACCCGAGGAACTCGACGCACGGACCTCAGATCCCATTCCCCTCGCGACGGCCACCTCTGCCCAGCTCGCCGAACTCCCGGGCATCGACGCTTCGCTCGCCCGTACCATCATCGCGGCGCGTCGTCGCGGCATGCGTCTGGCTTCCGCAGCCGATCTGCAGCGCATCACCGGAATGAACGACGCGGCCCTTGCTGCACTTCTGCGCTATGCGACGTTCACACCGGAGCAGCGCCGGATGCCGCGCCACCCCGTCGAACTCCGCATGCGTGTGCGGCAGGATGACCGATTCAGGCAGGGATTCAGCAGTAGCGCCTTCCCGGGAGACCGTCTGCGCACGTCCACGCGGCTGAAGCTCTCGCCCTTCGTGGGCGTCGACGGCGGCATCATCACGGAAAAGGACGCGGGGGAGGTGTCGTTCACGGATCATCTGGCGGGGTATGTCCGTGTGAGGGATGCGGGCATGCTGGAGTCGCTCGTTCTCGGCACCTACACGATCAGTGCAGCCCAGGGGGTCGTCTTCTGGAAGCCGTGGGGGGCGCAGCGCCGCATGGATGCAGCCGCACCTCTCGCTCGAAGTTCCACCGTGCTGTCACCCTTCCTCTCCACAAGCGAGTACGGTGCCTACAGGGGAGTCGCTGCCAATGCACGGGCAGGACCGCTCACGATACTCGCCTTCTACGGGGATACGCCGCTCGATGCGCGCATCGACTCCCTCGGCGGTTTCGTCACATCGTTCGATCGCAGTGGTCTCCACCGCACGACGAGCGAGCGTGCGAAGCTGCACACCGTGCGTGAACGTGTTCTCGGCGGCCGCGTCGAGTGGTGCAGTCCTGCGCAAGCAGGCACATCCCTGCTCCTTGGCATCAGCGGGTACGCATCCTCGTTCTCGCGACCCATCGATGGCTCCCTGATTCTGCCGACCGATGCCGCTGACCCTGCGCAGGAGGCGGCCTCCGTCGTGGACGACATGCACGGCTGGTCGCACACGCAGGCATTCGGAGTCGACATCGAGCTCGCGCATGAGAATCTAACGGCCTTCACGGAAGTTGGGATGATGCGCAATGCCCGCGTCGGAGGTGTGGCAGGCCTTCTGACGCGCTTGTCGGAGTCGGTCTCCACCTCGCTCGTGTATCGGCACTACCCAGCGGGATTTGAGAGCCTGCATGGCCGTGCCGCCGGTTCCCGCAGTGGTGGCGGAGGCAACTCCGCCGGCATCTGGCTCGGTATGAGCTGGAGTGTACGACCGGGGCTGCGCATGCAGTGGATGTTCGATCGCTCGCGCCGCCCTGGAGCGTCAGCCACACTTCCCTTCCCAGCCTCGCAGGAGGAGACCGGCTTGCGTGTGGAGTGGCGTCTGTCACCAGCGATCCTCACATCGCTGTTTCTGCGTATGCAACGGGAGGATGAACGCACGGTGCGCACCGATGGTGAGGGACGCAGCGAGCGCGTCGCATCCGAGCGGTTGCAGGAGAATCTACGCGCGGAGATCACGATGCGCGCGTCAGCGCGGGCATCGCTGCGCCTGCGGGTCGAGCAGACGCGCGTGCGGCTCGGGCTTCCGCAACAGGAGCGCCACGGTTTCCTCGGTTTCGCGGAACTGCGGATCCGGCCGCTAGCTCCTCTCGCACTCACCGCACGCATGTCGGCATTCGGGACGCAGTCCTACGATGCACGTGTGTACATCTACGAAACCGACGCACCGGGCATGGGCATGAGCAGTGCGATGTACGGTTCTGGTGTTCGCATGCATGTGACGCTGTCGCTCGAACTCTCCTCCCGCATGTCCATCTGGGCCTCATACGGACAGAGCATCCGCGATGGAGCCAGATCGCTGGGCAGCGGTCACGACCTTGTCAACGGGGATGCGCTCGGTGCAGGCACTCTGCAATGCGACCTGCGGTGGTGACGTTGTCATTCCGGGGTGTCGGCATGCGCATCTTCACGCGGAATCGCGTTCGCTGGTGAGAATCTGGATGTAATTGCGGTAGCGCGTGGGGTGGATGCTTTCGGCCTCGACTGCGGCGATGATCGCGCAACCGGGCTCGTGCTCGTGCGTGCAGGAGGCGAAACGACAGCGGTCGGCGATGGCGACGAATTCCGGATAGTAGGCCTGGAGATCTCCCGTGTCGAAGTGCTTGAGGCCGAACTCCCTGATGCCCGGCGTGTCGGCCAGCCAGCCGCCTCCCAGAAAGGGATACAGCGTGCTGCGCGTTGTGGTGTGCGCACCACGCTGGCTCTGGTCGCTCAATTCCTGGGTCTTTTCATCGAGACCGGGAATGAGGAGATTGAGGAGCGAAGTCTTTCCGACACCCGAATGACCGCTGAACACGCAGATCTTTCCGTGCGTGAGCGCGGCCAGATCGGAGATGCCATTTCCCGATTCAGCACTCGTGCAAACCACGGGGTATCCGACGTCGCTGTACATGGCAACGAGATCGTCGATGATTTCGCGATCCTCATCATCGATCAGATCCATTTTGTTGACGCAGACCGCCGCGTCCATGCCCCCCATCGCCGCGGCGATGATGTAGCGGTCGATGAGTCCGGGCCGCAGCAGTTCCCGCGACGCCGCGGTGACGATCACGACGAGATCGATGTTGGCAGCCAGCACCTGGTGGAAATCCCGTGTGCTGACCGAGGAGCGCATCAGTGCCGATCGGCGCTTGTGCACATGGGTGATGATGGCGTCTCCCTCTCCGGACACAATGTACTGGACGGTGTCGCCGATCACGACCAGCGTCGCATCTCCGTTATCGGATGTCGTGGCACGCCGTGCCTGTGCACGCAGGGTTTCCTCGCCGTCGAGCAGCAGCACGCCTGGTCCCCCGGTCTGCAGCACCATGGCTGTCCGTTCGTTTTCCGGTCGTGCGAAACGGAACTTCCGCGGGGCGTTGCGCTCACTCTGACTCCCGGGTCGATCGCTCTCCTCATCGCCGTCAAAACGCCAGCGGCCTGTTCCCTTGCGCCAGTCCTTCTCAACATTCTTGCGGCGCCCATATTCACGGTGCGCACCGCGTTCATCCGAACCGGACGTTTTGTCTGTCTCGTCCATCAATCAATGATCGCGTCTCGTGTGCGTGCTGTCCATGCCGAAAACTACCAGACACGGGTGCAGCACGCAAGCACGAACACGACGAATCAGCTTATGCCTTGTTGAACTCTGCAACGATTTCGAGCTTGACATCACTGCCGACCACGACACCGCCGGCTTCGGTAAGGGCGTTCCACGCCAGACCGTAATCGAAGCGGTTGACCTTGCCGTTGATCTCGAAACCGGCAACAACTGCTCCACCGAAGCCGGCCACGGTGCCATTGTAGACCACGTCGAGCGTGATCGGCCGGGTGACGCCGCGAATGCTCAAGTCACCGTCGACCTTCATTTCATGATCGGACACCACCGTGACACCGCGCGACACGAAGGTCATTGTAGGATGCGAGGCGGCATCGAAGAAATCCGCAGACTTGAGGTGGCCGTCACGCTGCTCGTTGCCTGTGTTGATGCTGTCGATCGCCGCCTCGAACGAAATGACGGCATCGGAGAAGTTCTCGTTGGCTGCCTCGATCGTCGCGCTGAACGTTCCGAAGTTGCCGCGGACGGTCGAGACGAGCATGTGCTTGACCTTGAAGTTGATTTCCGAGTGCGAGGGGTCGATGGTCCAGGTTGCCATGGTGTTTTTCCTTTCGAAATGAGTGTATGAGTGTGTCAGAAGAACTGATACAAAGCTACCGAACCGTGCACGGCGGTCCATTCACCTGTGTGAAGAACGCACATGAACCTATGGTAATTCCGGAATGCGCTCGCAGCGGATCTCCCCTCCCGCGAGCGCGACGGACCTCAACGACGCGCGAGTTCCTTGCGGATGCGGCTGAGGGATTGCGGCGTAATGCCGAGATACGAGGCGATGTGTGCCTGCGGCACCTTGTCGACGAGGGCGGGATACGTGGCGCAGAAGGCGAGGTAGCGCTCCTCCGCCGAACTGCGCAGCATGGCCAGCACGCGACGCTGCGTGGCCACCACGTTATCTTCGACCAGCAGGCGGAAGAAGCGCTCCATCTTCGGCACGGCCTCGAGCAGTTCTTCACGGGCGGATCGCTCCAGCATGAGGACGCGGGTGTCGTGCACGGCGTCGATCGTGAGGGTTGCCTCGCTGCCCGTGAGGAAGCTGTGCATGTCGGTGATCCACCAGTCGGTGATGGCGAACTGCACGATATGCTCCTCGCCGCGGTGGCCGAGAGTGTAGGAGCGCAGGCAGCCGTCGAGCACGAAGGCGACATGGCGGCAGGCTGTTCCCTCCTGCAGAAGAAACTGGCGGCGCAGCAGACGGCGCGGCACGAAGTACTGCGTGCAGCGTTCGCGTTCGTCGTCGGTGAGCGTCACGCGCCGGGCGATATGGTCGAAGAGCAGGTCGTGCATCACATGCAAGTTACCGCCTGGTACCCCGCATTGAAAGGTGGACGGACGCCCTCGTCCGTCATTGACGAATCTTCAGTCCATTAGATGCGAGACGCCGCCCGTCCGTTGCGACCGGTCATTGACGGATACTCAGTGGGGTGCGGACGAGGGCGTCCGCGCTCCGGTCTCTATCTTGACATAGCGTCGGTGAACACATATGTTGATCATGAACCGTCTCAATTCGCTCAACATATGCATCTCCGGATGACGTCGTGCTGAAAACGCTTCCACTGGTTCTTGCCGCGGGCATGCTATTCCTTCATGCATGTTCCGACGACATGCCGACACCACCAAAGACCTTGTGTGATACGTGCGACACATATGCTCCCGTGTCTTCATATGACAGCCTGTGGGGACTGTGGCCTTATCCTCTACTACGCGTGAGCAACACAACACTCATTCCCGGCACCTCCATTCTTGCAGGTGAGGTCCATTTCATCGGTTGGAGGGACATCTCCTGGTATTCCGGGTTCTTCTACGATACCTCGACAAGGCGATTCACGTACATTCGTGGGGGTGATTTCGATTTCAGTCGGGATGGAAGCAAATTCCTCATGATGGGCGAAGGCGGCATCCATCTCGTCGATCGTTTGACCATGACGTCCCATCTCCTTCTGAAGGGGAGTGACTATGTCCTGCCGAGATGGTCCGTCGATGAACAGTGGGTGTACCTTACCACCGACGGATCAACATTCCGCATGAGACCGGATGGGAACAGCCTGATGCTGATCGTGGAGCGCTTTCAACGTGCATGGCCTCTCGATGATGAGCGCCTGATCAGTTTCGCACCGGACAACTCCGGTGTGGTGATCTACAACATGACGACAAAGGAAAGAACGTCGCTCGTTTTTTCCGGCCTTCCCGCAGGTTTGCGTTATAATGATTCCAGACCTCGGGATCTCTCTCCTGACCGCACGAAGATTCTTGCGGACATTTCGACGGGGGAGGGTATACTCGAACGTGAACGGCGCGGCCTCTACCTGTTCGACCTGACGACTATGTCGGCGAGACAGGTTCTGCGGGGCCAGTACTGGGGCTACGAGTATTACCCCAAATGGACATCCAACACGACATTCATGGCGTCGTACCATTGTCGAAAGGACACAGCCGCCATGATCTACGAATACGACCTCTGCGGCAGAGTGCTTCGACAGGTCACATACAAGGAAATGAAGTTTTATCCGTTCTGACCGGCATCGATAAAGCAGGCGGCGAGACGCCGCCCGTCCATTGGCATTCACACCACACGCACAACACAACGGCGGCGGGGTCCGAAGACTCCGCCGCCGTTGCTGCTTCAGGAGGGACGTGGTCAGTTCACCGACGTCTTCGCGGCGCGGGTGGCTTCCGACGGGAGGGTCGGAGTCTCGACGAGATCCATTTTCCGAAGGGCGTCTTCGAAGGTCATGGCTCCGGTTTCCTCACGAAGGGCGCGGGGATTCCTCCACATCTGCCAGACGGCGGCCAGCAAGGGCAGCACGCCAAGCACGATGAAGACGGTGTCGGGAATCATGCGCAGCCAGAGCAGGGTGTGCATCAGCGGCTGATGGTAGAAGTCGATCGTGCGCACGGCCCAGTAGCCGTGCTCGATGCCCTGCATGAACTGCGCGAAGCCGACGGGCAGCAGGGTGATGACGATCATACCCATGAGGCCGATGTTGAGTCCCCAGAACGAGAGGCGGACCAGCTTGTCGTTGATGCGCGTGGAAATGCTGCGCATCGAGAAGAGCAGGAGCGCGATGCCGAGCATGCCGTAGACGCCCATGAGCGCACCGTGTGCGTGGGCCGCGGTGAGGAAGCTGCCATGCGAGAAGAAGTTGATGGCAGGCAGGTTGATCAGGAAGCCGAGGACGCCGGCACCGAAGAGGTTCCAGAACGCTGTCGCGACCAGGAACATGAAGGCCCACTTGTAGGGGAACTCCACGCCGCCCTGCTTTGCGAAGCGGTAGTGTTCGTAGGCCTCGACGACGAGCAGGGTGAGGGGAATCACCTCGAGGGCCGAGAAGACCGAGCCGAGGGCGATCCACATTTCAGGAACACCGATCCAGTAGTAGTGGTGGCCGGTGCCGATGATGCCGCTGCCGAGAAGGATCACGAGCTGGAAGTACAACGCGCGCAGGGTCGAGCGCTTGGTGACGAGTCCCATGTTCACCATGAGGAAGCCGATGACGACGACGGCGAACACCTCGAACATGCCTTCCACCCAGAGGTGGATCACCCACCAGCGCCAGAAGTCGGCCATGGTGATGTGCGAACCGGGACTCATGAAGAACGCGAAACCGTAGAAGAGGGGAATCGCCACGGCTGCGTAGAGCAGCAGGTGGGTCAGACCGCCCTTGTCGCTTTCGGCGCGGAGTGCGGGACGCAGACCGCGGTACATGATCACGAGCCAGAGCGAGAGTCCCACCGCGAGAATGATCTGCCAGAAGCGGCCGAGGTCGAGATACTCCCAGCCCTGATGGCCGAACATGAACCAGTTGTCTCCGAAGTCGCCGCGTACGCCGAGATACTCGCCGGTGAGGCTTCCCGCGACGAGCACGACGAGCGCCCAGAAGAGAAGATCGACCAGCAGTTTCTGATGCTTCGGCTCGCGGCCGCTGACCAGCGGGGTCACGAAGATGCCCATGCCGACCCAAGCGGTGGCAATCCAGAAGATCGCGAGCTGCAGATGCCAGGTGCGCGCGATGTTGAAGGGGAGCACCGAAGCGAGGTTGAATCCGTAGAAGAGATTGCCTTCGACGTAGGTGTGCGCCATCGATCCGCCCAGCAGGGTCTGCACGAGAAACAGCAGCACGACGACGACGAAGTACTTGCCGACGGCGCGCTGGCTCGGCGTGAGAATCAGCTTGTCGACCGAGATGCGCGGGAAGGTGGTGAAGGCTTCCTGCTGTTCGAGGCGGAATCTCTTCCAGATGAAGAGCAGCACGGCGACCATGAGCACGAGCAGCGTCGCGCTCACACCGCTCCACAGGTAGGAGCCTGCGGTCTGCACATTGCCGGCGTCCTCGTCGTAGGGCCAGTTGTTCGAGAATGACGAACCGGTTCCGGGTCGCTCGGCCGTCGACAGCCAGGCCGTCCAGAAGAAGAAGTCTGCAAGGTGCGTGCTCTGATCGCCGGGCATGTACCATCCGGTCTTCGAATCGCGCGTGGCGAGAATGGCATTGGCCTGGAGCCCCGCCTTGTCGTCGGCCTTGCTGAACATGTCGATGTAATGCGCACGCACGGCGGTGAGCGCCGCGACCTGCGCATCGGTGAGCGTGAGTGTTTCGGTCGCGGCATCATAACGATTCGCCTTCAGTTCGCGCTTGACGCGGGCGGCGACGACCGCCTGTCCGTCGGCGTCGAGCGCCGCGAACGATGCGGCGCCGAACTGCGTGCGCGCATGATGGTCGCGCATGGCCCCGACACTGATGTGCAGCGATTGCGCGGTGAAGTCGGGTCCCAGATAGGCCCCGTGTCCGAGCGTCGAGCCGTACTCCATCAGGCCGTGGCTCTGATAGACGGCCTGGCCGCCCTGGACGTTGTCGTACGTGGTCAGCACGGTGCCGCGCTCGTCGACGATGCGAAGGGGACGCGGCGCTGCGTCTTTGTATACCCACCATCCGCCGATGAGCAGCACGGTGAAGCCGAGAAGCATGGTGAGAAGAAGACCCTGTTTCCAGAATCCCGAGTTGTAGGTACGTTCGGTCTGCATGTGCGTGTCTTTCATTGCGTGTATTGGTGCGTCAGATATGCGTGGGGGTATCCGGTGCGGCGATCTGCGCCGCCGCATCCGTTGTCAGTGCGTCAATGCTGATGCTGCGTCGAGCAGCTGCGGATCCGGTCGCCGACCAGCAAGGCGGCGGGATAGAAGACCTGCTCCTCCATGGTCGCATGCACGGTAAGACGGTCGGCAAAGGAAATGGCTGCAGGATGACCTTCGGCCGCACCCGCGATGCGCAGCGCCTCCAATGCCTCGACGATGCCCTTGTGCTCCGCCAGCATGTGCGGAAGCTGTGCACGGAGCGAGTCGGTGATGGCGAGAACGTCGCGCATCTCCGGCGTGCAACGTCCCTCCGATAATGGGGTAAGCAGTCCGAGCGCCGGGAGGGCGAACTGCTCCTCCTTGCCGAAATGCGCGTGCAGGCGACGGGCAACCTCGCGTGCAGTCCGTTCGGTCTCGCCACCCTTCTCGATAACGGCCGCAAGCAGCGCATGAATCTCGTCATGATCGGTGCCGAGCGACGATGGTACGCCGAGTGCGGATGCATCAGCATGTGCGGCTTCGGCGTGATGCGTGCAGGTGGACTGTGCGGCTGCAGCGCATGTGCAGACGACGAAGAGCAGGGGGAGGAGGATGCGGGTCATGGTGGCTCCTGTCAGGCTGTCGCGCCGATGAGTTCGGCTTCGAGCTCGATGGCGCGGGGATGAAGTATGTTGTTCTCAAGATGGATGTGGTGGTGCAGGTCGCGCTCGAATTCATCGAGTTCCTGATAGAGGACGCGGTAGGTGGTGCAGGCATCGGCCGGCGGCGTGAGTCCCGCACTGATCGTGCGAATCTCGGCGAGCGCCGTGCCGGCGGATTCGTGCTCGGCTTCCATCATGCGGATCGGGTTGCGCACGGTTCCGAAGTGGGCACCGCCGTAGGGAACTTCCCCCGTGCGGGACTTCACCATGTGGACGATGTACGGGAAGAGCACCTGTTCCTCCTTGAACATGTGATGCTCGAGTTCGTTGGCAACGGCGGTGAACAGCTCGGCGATCCGGATGGTTTCGGGATGGTTGGCGCCGTGCACCGAGCCGACCTTCTGTGCGTGCGCGAGCACGACGGGAAGCATCCGTGTGACGTAGGCGTGGTGCACGCTGACGATGTGCTCGATCAGGACGTCGAGTTTCCATGACTTGAAGTCGGGCACCATGCCGTCGTGCCGCGCGCTGACGGCTTCGAGTTCGCGTGCAACCACGGCAGCGTCGACGCCGCTCTTTGCACAGGCGGATTCGAGCGACTGCCCACCGCCGCAGCAGAAGTCCATACCGTAGGTCTGGAACACGGATGCGGTGCGGAAGTCCTCGCGCACGATGTCGCCGATTTTCATATCCAGGGTTTCGATGGTCATTGTATCATCTCCATGAGTAGTTCGCGTTGTGAATACGGATGCAATGTGTCCCATTACGGCGTGGCAAAACTTGACCGCAGTCAGATTTCGCAATTTTCGGAACAAGAATTCCTTTGCTAGCTTGAGGGCATGAATCAGACACTGCTCGACGCGGTACGCGATATTCCGCTCTTCTCCGAACTGCAGGCCGACGACCTGCTGACCATCATCGGCGCAAGTGCACTCGTGCACGCGCCGAAGGGGACGCTGCTCTTTCAGGAGGGCGATGCGTATCGGGGATTCTATGTCGTCGTGGAGGGGAGCGTGAAGGTCTACAAGCTCACACCCGAAGGGAAGGAGACGATGCTGCATGCCATCGGTCGCTTTCAACCGCTGGGGGAGATTCCCATGTTTGTCGGCGGAGGCTACCCCGCGCATGCAGAGACGCTGTCGGATTCCACCCTGCTGCTCGTGCATCGCGAGGGATTCCTCGAGCAGCTGCGTTCGAACCCTGATCTGTCGATCCGCATGCTGGCGGGACTCGCGAAGCGGCTGAAGGAACTCGGTGCCAAGCTCGAGAAGATTTCCGCGCTCGACGTCCGCACACGGCTGATGCGATGGATCGTCGACGAGGCTGCCCGGCAGGGCGCCCGTGGCATCGAACCGGTCGTCACCCTGCCCGGAACGAAATCCCTGCTCGCCGCTCAGCTCGGAATCGTGCTCGAGACACTCTCACGCACCTTTCGCAAGCTCGAGGCAGAGGGACTGATCAAGGTCAGCGGAAAGAAGATCCTGATCCGCGACCTGCGCGCGCTTACAGCTGCGAGTCGTTGATACCCGCGACGTAGCGGGCGATCTTCTCCACGCTCCCCAGATCGTGGAAGGGTCCGTCGTACACATGCCCGATGATGCGCTCGCCCATGGCGAGCAGGGGACGATAGACATCGAAGATGTCGGCGAATCCATCGAACGCGGCGCACTCGAACAGACGCGGGGAAATGACATGGATGCCGCAGAATGCCATGCGCAGTGCGTCGTCGGGGTATGACGCACCGTCCGCCCGCCAGACCTCCTTTCCCAGCAGATGCATGCCTGCATCGAAGCACAGCGCGCGATGCGTTGCGCGCGGTTGGACGAGCAGTGCGGCCAGCGCTCCCGACCTGGTACAGGTGCGATGCAGTGCGGCGAGATCCGCCGTGGTCACGATATCTGCGTTGTGCACGAAGAACGGCTCGTCGCCGTCAAGCCATGCGCGGGCATGCAGGATGCCCCCGCCAGTTCCCAGGATGTCCGACTCGTGCACCACGTGCACGGGCACGCCGCAGGTATGTGTGCGGAAGTGGTCTGCGACGGCTTCCGCGTGGTGATGCGCGTTGACGACTAGTTCGGTGCATCCGGCGCGGAGAAGGGCGTTGATCGCGTGCACGATCATGGGTCTTCCCCCGACATCCACCAGCGCCTTGGGAATGGTGTCCGTGAGCGGTGCCAGCCGCGTTCCGAATCCCGCGGCGAGAATCATGCCCTTCATCGCGACGTCAGCGCCTCCACCAGACGCCCTCCTCGGTATGGGTCAGCGTGACGTGCACCTCCTCGCCGGCGAAGATCTCGCGCAGATGCGTGGCTGTGCGTTCGGCGCAGTAGACCGAGCGGTGCTGCCCGCCGGTGCATCCGAAGGTGATGGTCATGTGCGTGTAGGCGCGCGCGTGGAAGCTGCGGGCCGACAGCGTGACGAGGGCCGACGCGTGCTGCATGAACTCCTCGACCTCGGGGTGCGTCGCGAAGAACGCGTGGATCTCGGGATGCACGCCGCAGAGGGGAGCGAGCGCAGGGTCGTAGACGGGATTCGGCAGCGCACGGCAGTCGAAGACGTAGCCGCCCGCGTTGCCGCTCTCGTCGCGGGGCACACCGCTGCGATGAAATCCGAACGAACGAATGTCGATGGTCAGCATGTCAGGCCTCCTCGGAGATGGAGTGCAGGGATGCATCCGCCGCGAGTGCGACGAAGATCGCGCGCAGATGGGGCAGGGATGCGAGGATGGAAGCCCGCTCGACGAGGATGGCGAGGTTGTCGAGGGCCGGCGGAATCGCAGAGAGGAAGCCGGGCTTGCCCTGACGTCCCCCGAGATTGCCGAAGGCACCGAGGGCCTGCACGACGCGCATGATGGCGAAGGCGGGATACAATGCCTCGAACTGCCCGGCATCGAACGACACGCCGTGCAACCTGGCATGCGTCGCACAGATCGCGATGTAGTGTGCGACGAGGTGGTCGCGAACGGACTGGGGAATCCGCGCCTTCGCGTCGTACAGCAGCGAGGCAACGTCGTACTGCAGCGCACCGCGGCGGCCGCTCTGGTAATCGATGTAGCGGGGTCCCGCGGGTGTGACCATCACATTGCGGCTCTGGAAGTCGCGGTAGAGGAAGTGCGTGCGGTCGGCATGCAGCAGCTCGCGCACGAGCGCCGCCGCATCGCGTGCGAAGGCCGCCTCGTCGAGGAGATCCGGCCTGTACCGCGCAAGGAACATGTCGGCGAAGTACCGCAGATCCGCAATCATGGCGGCCTCGGCAAACATCCCGGTCTGGTAGCACAGACCGTAGTCGACATGCCTGCCTCCATCGATCTGGAAACGCATGAGATCTGCGAGCACCCCCTCGTAATATCGGACTGCGTCATCCGGAAAAATGTCGCCGCCTGCACGCTCGCGCTCGAGCCACGCGTAGAGTGTCGTGTCTCCGAGATCCTCTTCCAGGTAGCAGTGACGTCCCGGTGCGACGGCATGGATGTCTGGCACCGGGAGTCCTGCCTGTCGAAACGCGCGGGTGAAGCCGATGAAGGCGTTGTTCTCGTCGACGTTGTCTCCGCCGATGCCGATGCTCGCATGCGCCGCGCCCTGCAGACGGTAAATGCGGCGGGCGGACCCGTCCCCACGCAGAGGCGTGACGGTGGCTTCCTCGCCGAAGACGTCGGCATGCAGCCGCGCGAGCGTGTGCATCTCGGGGTCATGTGCGTGCCGGGTGAGATCCGGCAGTCCTTCGGGATATCCCTGCGGGATCATCCCCTCACCTTCCCTTCTCCACTCAATTCGAAGTGGAGACGGCCGTGCCCGAGCCGCCTGCAGAGAGCTTGAGCAGCATCGGCAGGTAGGTGGGACTGATGGTGCCGAACGAGATCACCCGGTCGTGATACTCGCGCAGGTTGAAATTGCCGGCGGCTTCGGCGCGAGCGCGCAGGTCTGTCATGAGCGTGTTGCCGACGTAGTAGGTCGACAGCTGTGCGCTCGTCAGGCAGGCGCGTTTCCACTTGCCGGAGGCCTCGCCCTCCTCCTGGAATCCCCGCTCCATCATCAGGCGCATCCCGTCGCGTTCGCTCATGCCGCGCATGTGCACGCCCTGATCGAGCATGGCGTTGATGATCAGGCGGAGCCGCATCTTGAGCTGCTGCATGCGCACCTCTGGTCCGCCGAATCCCGTCTCGACCATCATGGCCTCGACGTAGGTCGCCCAGCCTTCGGCGAAGATGCCGCTCGGGAAGATGCCCCGCACGAGCGTGCGTGCCTGGAAACGGTTGCCGGTCATGAGCTGCAGGTAATGTCCCGGCATGGCCTCGTGCACGGTCAGGTTCTTGAGCATGTAGGCATTGTACTCGCGATAGAAGCTCTCGGTGCGTTCGCGGGACCAATCGGCGGGTGTCGGTGCGATCGCGTAGAACGTGCGGCCGTTCTTTTCGAGAGGACCCGGCGAATCGCAGTATGCGACCGCCACGCCGCGCTGGAATTCAGGCATGACGATGATGTCGAGGGGATCGCTCGGGATCGTCACGAGATTGTGTTCGCGCACGAACGTCGTGGCTTCCTCGAGCGTGCGGCGCGCATCGGCGACGATCGTCTCGTTGGTGGGCCGCTGTTCAGCGAGCCGGTCGAGCACGCGACGGATGAGCTGCGCACGTCCCTTCTCACTCTCGTCAGGCAGGGGGATGTTCGGGAACAGGTGCTGATGCAGCTCGGCGGCGGTCTGCGCGAGCGCTCGCGTCGTCGACTCGAGATCTGCCTCGGCGCGCTGGAGGATCTGCTCGGGCGTCATGTCGGTGACGATCGTGTAGCGCAGCTTGGCGCGGTACAGCACCTCACCAACGCGGTAGTCGCCCGTCGAGCGCGGCAGCAGATCCACACGCAGCCATGTGCCATGGGCGCGCAGTGCAGCGACGGCCGTGTCGCGTGCCGCGGCAACACTCGCGCGCTGCGCGGCCGGCAGCGAATCGATGAACGGCTGGAGCGTCCCTGTGAGCAGTCCGATTGTCCCGTCGTTCTGACGGATGGCCGTCTCCGTATGCAGTGCGGGCGGAGTTTCGAGGTTCGCACGCGCAGCCGCGAGGTACGCAGGAATGGCAGCGAGCCGTGCCTCGACATTCCGCATACGCTCGGCGAGAGGGGCGAAGTCCCGCGCAATCAGACTGAAGACCGCATTGCCGGGATTGTAGAACAGCGGATTGCTCTTCCACGCGCGCAGCGTGTCGAGCATGAACAGATCTGCGCGCAGGTTGTGATGGAGGATGTCGTAGTCGACGCGGTTTTCCGGTGAAAGCTGCTCGACTTTGATGGTTGCGAGAGAATCGAGCGTGGCGCTCCGCAGACGCACGGCGGAAGCGATTCCCTCCGCACTCAGGTCGTTGAGACGCGCGTCGAAGCGATGATCGCCGAGCATCGTCGCATCCTCGGGCTGCTGGACGAGATACTGCTCGATGAAGGATGTCGCAAGCGCCTCGAAGCGGGCATCCGCCTCGGAGATCCCGGGTGCCGGAGTGCTGCATGCGTGGAAAAGAAGTGCCGCTGCGAGCGGCAGGAACATGAGGGCGCGGGAAGTGGACATGCGTATGATGTCGTGGTGTGATGGAATCTGACAACTTACGGTTCGCATCCGTCATTCGCATGCGGCGCGCGCGTTCAGACGGCGCGCACGACCACGACGGTCACATCGTCATGCTGTTCGGCCTCTCCCTTGAACGCCGATGCGGCGCGCACGATCTCCTCCTCGATCACCCGGGCAGGTTCGGTTTCGAGAGACTGGACGAGCGACAGAAGACGCGGGGCTCCGAATTCATTGTGCCCTGCGTCCATCGTCTCTGTCAGACCATCGCTGTAGAACACGAACAGCTCGCCGGGCGTGTATGTGCGATGCACTTCCTCGAGTCCCGCATCGAACACCGGACCGCGTTCGAGACCGAGACCGATGCCCCGCGCGTCGAGCCAGCCGAGATGGCCGTTGCAGCCGGCGATCGGCAGCGTGTGGCCCGCCCGGCAGATGGTCACCTCGCGCGTGCGCGTGTCGAACATCGCAGCAACCATGGTGATGAAGGCATTGCGTTCCATCCCGTCGTAGAGCAGGCGGTTGACATGAGTGAGGATATCGCGCACGGAGGTGAACATGCCGGCCGCGAGCTGGATCATGCCCTGCACCTTCGACATGTAGAGCGCGGCGGGAATGCCCTTGCCGCTGACATCCGCAACGACGACGAGGAGCCGGTCGCTTCCGACGGGAATGTAGTCGAAGTAGTCTCCCCCCACGCTGAGCGCAGGAATCGAGCGTCCCGCGACATCCAACCCCTGCATGGCGGGCGTGCCCTTGGGAAGCAGGCCGATCTGGATGCGGCGTGCGATGGCGAGTTCCTCGAGCATCTTCTGGCGATCGAGTTCGGAGCGGTGGAGGCGTGCGTTCTCGATGGCGACCGCCGCCTGGCCCGCCACGGTCGAGAGCAAGTCGATGTCTTCCTGCGAGTAGAGCGTGCCGCTTTTCTTCTCGCCGACGTTGATCGTGCCGATGAGCACATCCTTGAGAAACATCGGCACGGAGAGCATGATGCCGGAACGCCGGATCTTCTGCTTGTCTCCATCGTTGATGGGCAATGCGCGGAAATCCTCGTCGGGAAGTGCGAAGCTCTGCGCACTGCGCGTGCGACGCAGCCACGCGCCGAGTCCGTCGCTCCCGGTATCGAAGTGCTGTGCATCGTCGGGCACGTTCATGGCCACGGTGGCACAACCCTCCTGATCGGAGCAGAGACTGACCGACACGACATCGACGTGCATCGTGGTGGAGATGCGCTGGATGATGAGACGCAGGATGCGGTCGAGATCGATCAGCTGCGGCAGCTCGCGGCTGAAGGCCAGCAGCGCATGCTGGTAGTTGTAGCGTTCGCGGAAGAAGAGGCGGTCGACGATATGCTGCACGCGCTGCTTGATGGGATCGAAGACGAAGGCGACGACGAGCACGGCCACGAGTGTGACGAGCTGGCTTTCGGAGTTGCCGAACAGACCGCCGAGCAGCGATCCCACACCGAACACCAGCGCGAGGTAGAGGGCCGCGACGGTGGCGGTCACCACACCATAGCTGATCGAGCGCTTGATGATGACCTGCACGTCCATGAGCCGGTAGCGGATGATCGCATACCCGAACGCGGGCGGCACACCGGCGATGAGCAGGCTGGGCAGGTATAGATACGGTGCGATGAAGATGGCGATGGGATAGACGGCCGCGACGATGACGGTGTACAGGTAGGCTGCGGCGCCGATCACGACGGCATGGAGCACGGGACGCAGCTTGACGCGGTCTTCGACCGTCACGCTGCGCAAGTAGCTATGGATGAAGATGCCGAAGCCGATCAGATAGAAGCTTGGTCCCGTCAACCAGAGATACCGCGCGAGGAATTCCGGCGGAGCAAGCTGACGCGCGAACAGCAGCAGACCGGTCGAGGCGATGCTGAATGCATACACGATCGTGAAGAACACCCAGCGACGACGCAGCTGCTTGCGCACGGGAAATTTCAGGAAGAAGGCCACGAAGGCGGGGGGACCGAACACACGCCCGATGGTGAAACCCGCGATCAGCATCCAGATCTTCCATGGAGCATCGACTGCGGAATTCAGCGACAGATGTCCCACGCAGAAAAAAAGCATCGAAAGAATGCTGAATCGTGCGAAGGCGCGCTGCACGGACCCCTGGGGTCGCGCAAGCACGACGAACATGCCGACAATCCAGAACCCGAGTCCCAGCAACACCTGAGCGAGATAGGCAACGTCGAAGGTCTTGAGAATCCGGACGGGAATGTCCATCTCACGACCGCTGCGGCGGATCTGGTAGGTGGCGATGTCACCCGCGTGCAACTGGTTGATGATGACCATCCCGTGCATCGCGCTCTTGAAGGCGATGCCGTTGATACCCAGGAGGAGATCCCCGTCTCGCAGCCCGGCTTCGTCGGCAACCCCTCCCGGGACGATGTCCGTCACCTTGTACACCGTCTGTGCCGAATCCACCGGCACCCACAGGCATTGATCATTGCTCTGTGCCTTGTAGACCATGAGTTCGAGCACATTGAGTGCCGAGACGGCGAGCACCACGATGCCGAACACCGCATAGGTTATGCGGATCATGCGGGGAGACATGCGGGCGAAGGGATTCATGGCGACGGCCGCTGAATGGTGGGAGGGCGCACGACGGTGCCGTGCATTCTGGATATGCGTACACCGGGTGCGAAAGTTTCAAGCGTATACGCAAAACTACCGCTTTTTCTTCATTCCCGGGGATCGGCTGTCCACAGTGACCTCCCCCTCCCTCGGGAACGGTATCCCCATGCAGACCAACGCAGTACCGCCCGCCCAGGCGGGGGCGGAAACCCGTCAGGCGAGCAGCTCCTGCAGTGCGCGTTCCGCCACTTCGAAGCGGAAGCCTCCCATGACGGCATCGAGGTGCGCAGCGATCTCGTCGAGACCGGGATTGCCGATGCTTCCCTCGTGCGTGTACGCAGCGCCGTCGGGTGCGGTGAACGTGCCGTCGGCGAGTGAAGCCGCCACCGCGCGGTAGGCGTCGCGAAAGGGTTCGCCCGCGGTGACGCGCTGCTGTACGGCCACCACGCTGAAGGCATCACGATACAGGTCGTCGTCCATGATGCCCGTACGTACCTCGATCTGCGCAAGGGCGGGTGGGAGGATCGTCAGACAATCGGCGAGATCGTCGAGCGCCGGGAAGAGGATTTCCTTGAGCAGTTGCATGTCGCGATGATACCCCGAGGGCAGGTTCGCGGTGACGAGAGAGATCTGGGTGCAGACACCCTGCACGCGATTGCATCGGGCGCGTACGAGTTCGAAGACATCGGGATTCCGCTTGTGCGGCATCAGGCTGGATCCCGTGGTGAATGCATCCGGCAGACGCACGAAGGCGAAGTTCTGCGAGGCGAAGAGACAGAGATCGGCGGCCAGCCTGGCGAGCGTGGCCGCGATGCCCGAAAGACTCTGGGCGACGACACGTTCGACCTTTCCGCGCGTCATCTGCGCGTACACCGACGACCGGTTCATCCCCGCGAAGCCCAGCAGCTCGGTCGTGCGCGTGCGGTCGATCGGGAACGAGGAGCCATACCCCGCACCGGAGCCGAGGGGATTGCGATCGACAACGCGGTAGGCCGCGTCGACGCTCAGGAGATCGTCGGCCAGACTCTCCGCATGCGCACCGAACCAGAGACCGAACGACGAAGGCATCGCCACCTGCAGATGTGTGTAGCCCGGCAGCAGCACGTCGCGATGCCGCGTGCCGAGCGCAAGCAGCGTGCGGGCAAGCCGCTCGGTGTCGCGGGCGATGCCCCGCAGTGCGTCACGGAGAAACAGACGGATGTCGACGAGCACCTGGTCATTGCGCGAACGCGCGGTGTGCACCCGCTTGCCCGCGTCGCCGAGCCGCTCGGTGAGCAGCGCCTCGATCCACGAGTGCACGTCTTCCATGTCGTCGGGAATTCGGATAGAGACATCCGACAATTCGTAGTGCAACTCGCGCAGCGCATGCACGAGACGCTCGGCGTCGAGCATGGAGATCAGGCCCGTCTCGCCAAGCATGTGCACATGCGCGATCGAGCCGACCACATCCCACAGCGCGAGACGCGCATCCATCGCGCGGTCGTTGCCGACCGTGAACCGTTCAACGGCCGCGTCGACGGCGAGTCCTTTTTCCCACAGCTTCATTGCAGTGTCCTTGACATGGTGAGCGCACGCAGCAGATCGATGGAGACACGCACGCCGTGCGCGAATTCGTCGAGCGTCACATGCTCGTCGGCCGTGTGCGAGCGTTCCGATTCGCCCGGACCGATCTTCACCGACGGCACCGCAATGCGTGCCTGGTCCGACAGTGTCGCCGAACCGAAGGTCTCGATGCCGAGCGCGCGCGCTGCTCGGACGAGGGGATGGTCGGATGCGATCGCCGAGGGACGCAGACGCATCGAGCGGGGCGTGACCTCGCTGGTGACATGTGCGCGGATGACTGCCAGCACGTCCTCAAGCATGTAGGTGTCGGGCACGCGCACATCAGCCACGAAGGCGCAGCGATCTGGAATCACGTTGTGCTGCGATCCCGCCTGGATCTGCGTCACGGTCATCTGCACCGCACCGAGCGTATCCGACACGAGCGGAAACTGGAACGCATGCATCCATTCGATGTCGCGCATTGCCAGCGTGATCGCGTTCACTCCGGTGCTGCGCGCTGCATGCCCCGCGCGTCCGTGTGCCATGCACTCGAGCACGATGAGTCCCCGCTCCGCCGTCGCCATGCGCATGCCCGTGGGTTCGCCCACGATCGCCGCGTCGATTGCCCCGATGTCGGTGAGCAGCAGGTCCATGCCACCCGGACCCATCCTCTCCTCTTCCGCAGCCGCACCGTAGACGAGTGCGAACGGGAGATCCGCATCCTTGAGCGCGACTGTCGCAGCGGCCATTGCGCAGAGCGCCGCGCCGGCATCATTCGCTCCGAGTCCATAGAGCACCCCATCGTCGATCTCCGCGCCGAAGGGATCACGCGTCCAGTCGCTCGAC
Organism: Bacteroidota bacterium; assembly: GCA_023432805.1. Taxonomy (GTDB): domain Bacteria; phylum Bacteroidota; class Ignavibacteria; order SZUA-365; family SZUA-365; genus JAEYUG01. The sequence goes on from JAEYUG010000002.1 coordinate 28,374, forward strand.
ACGCGCACGGTGTCGTGATGCGAGGCCAGAAGCAGCACGGGCGCGGCGGGATCTGGATTGCCGATGCGCGTGTGCACATTATTGCCGATACGCCGGGACGCGAGCCCGTGCGCCGAGAGAAACTCACTGATGGCCGCGGCCGTCCCGTCCTCCTCCATGCTGAAGGAAGGAATGCGGATCAGCGTGCACAACAGATCGAGCGCCTCGCGGGTCACCTCCTCGACACGTGCCGGTGACAAGGGGGAAGCCGTCATGCCGTAATCTCCGTACCGTGCTGCCCCGCATCGTCCATCACCACACCGAGATCATCGGCATTGCAGACGACAACGCGCCGCACACCCTGCTCCGCGGCGCGGAATGCGTTTGCGAGCTTGGGCATCATGCCGCCGCCGATTGCGCCCGCACCTTCGAGTGCCCGCGCCTCCAGGCGCGAGAGCGTGCGCACCCGCGATTGCGCATCACGCATGTCCGCAAGGACGCCGTCGCGTTCGAAGCAGTAGAGGAGTGTCACGTCCGATGATGCGGCGAGTGCGATCGCGAGCTCGGCGGCGATCGTGTCGGCGTTGGTGTTGAGCAGTGCCCCATCTTCATCCGCCGTGATCGGCGCGACGACGGGCGTGCAGTCCCCGGCCAACAGGTGCCGCAGGACGGACGCATCCACCGAGGTCACATCCCCCACATGTCCGAAATCCACCGGGTGCGCCGAACGCCGCCGGGCGCGCACGAGTCCCCCACTGCATGCGGCGATCCCGTGCGTCCTGCATCCCAGCGCGAGGAGCCGCGCGGTGAGCGAGGTGTTGATCCACCCCGCGTAGGTCATCGTCACGATGCGCAACGTCTCGTCGTCGGTCACACGGCGTCCGTCGACCATCACGGGTGCGACGCCCATCCTGTGCTGCATGTCGGAGGCGATCGCTCCCCCACCGTGCACGAGCACGCGGGGACTTCCGACGGATGCGAACGCCGACAGAAAGGCGTCGCAGCGTACGGGATCGTCGAGCACAGTGCCGCCGACCTTGACAACGGTCACTGCATCCCTCATCCCTTCAATTCCTCGAGCAGCCGCGCCAGCACGGCCTGTGCAGCCCACACGCGGTTGCCGGCCTCGCGGATCACGACGCTCTGCGGCGAGTCGAGCACGGCGTCGGAGACGATCATGTTGCGGCGCACCGGCAGGCAGTGCATGAAGCGCGCCTCGCGCGTGTGGGCGAGCTTCTCGGGCGTGATCGTCCAGCTTCTGTCCTGCGAGAGGATCTTCCCGTAGTCGTGGTAGGAGCTCCAGTTCTTCGCATACACGAAGTCGGCCCCTTCGAGGGCGGCGTCCTGATCGTGCATGACGACGGTGTCACCGATGAACGCATCGGCGAGCTCGTATCCCTCGGGATGCGTGACGACGAGGTCGACGTCGGCGCGGCGCATCCATTCGACGAAGCTGTTGGGCACGGACTGCGGCAGGGCCTTGGGATGCGGCGCCCAGGTGAGCACGACCTTCGGACGTTCGCGGGTGCGCAGTTCCTCGATCGTGACGAGATCGGCCAGACTCTGCAAAGGATGCCGGGTGGCGGATTCCAGGTTGACGACCGGCACGCCGGTGTAGGTGACCATCTTTGAAAGCAGGTCTTCGCGGTAGTCGGCTTCGCGATCACTGAGCGTCGGAAAGGCGCGGACGCCGATGATGTCGCAGTACTCGCCCAGCACGGCCGCCGCCTCGCGAATGTGCTCGGAGGCCCCGCCATCCATCACCACGCCGTCGCGGGTCTCGATGGTCCACGCGTCCTGCCCGGCGTTGAGCACGACGACTTCCATGCCGAGGTTGCGTGCGGCGATGTGCGTCGAGAGCCGCGTGCGGAGGCTGGGGTTGAAGAAGACGAGTCCGAGCGTGCGGCGCAGACCGAGATCGGAGTGACCGTGGGGATTGCCCTTGTGCGCGCGGGCCGCGTGCATCAGGGTGTGGAGGTCGGGCACGTCGTGAACGGAGAGGAACTGCTTCATGGTGCGTTGTACTCTGAGTGATTCAATAGGCGATGGCCCGCAGCTGCAGACCGGACGTTTCGTCGAGACCGAGCGCGAGATTCATGTTTTGCACGGCCTGTCCCGCCGCGCCCTTCACGAGATTGTCGATGGCGACAGTGGCGAGAAGCATGCCCTCGTGCACGAGCACATGCACGGCGGCGCGGTTGGTGCCGACAACCATCTTCAGATCCGGTTGCGCGCGGGTGACAGTCACGAACGGGTGCGTGGCAAAGCGGCTGCGATACAACTCCTCGGCCGACGGCGTGTCGAGGTCGGTCGCCGTGTACACCGACGCCAGGATGCCGCGCGTGAATCCCCCGCGGGAGGGGATGAAGTGCAGCGGCGCGTCATAGCCGGGCTGCGCCGCTGCGAGCGCTGCCCGCACCTCCGCCAGATGCTGATGCGTGAAGGGCTTGTACACCTGCGCGTTGGCATGGCGCCATGAAAAGTGCGTCTCCGCCGTGTGGGCATGTCCCGCGCCAGTCGATCCCGTGATCGCACTCGCATGTGCGGCCCCGGTCAGGAGTCCCGCATCCGCGAGCGGCAGGAGGGCCAGCGCGAGCGCGGTGGCGAAGCAGCCGGGATTGGCGATGTGGATGCCGCGTGCGCGGGATGTTGCGATGGCCGCACGATGCAGCTCGGGAAGTCCGTACACGAATCGCTCATCGGAAGCCACCCGGTGATCCTGCGCCAGGTCGATGACGAGTATGCCGGGTGCGGGAGGATGCGCGGCGAGCCACTCCCGCGAGGCGCCGTGGCCGAGACAGAGAAAAAGGATATCGGCATCCGGTGTTTCGGTATCGGTGGCGAAGACGAGGTCGGTCACGCCCTCCAGGTCGCGATGCACGCTATGGACGGGGCGGCCCTGGTGGCTTCCGCTGTGCAGGGAGCGGAGCCGCACGTGGGGATGGGTGAGCAGGATGCGCAGCAGTTCGCCCGCGGCGTATCCCGCGCTGCCGACGATGGCGACCGTTGGGACGGGAGCATCCGCGGCCGCGTGTGTCTGCTCAGGCATCCTCCCCCCCTCTGCCGACCACGGTGTGCATCATGATCTGGTGTGCGGCGATGCGCGCGAAGCCGCGCACGTCGTCGCCGGTCCAGGCCGTGTTCATTTCGCCGTAGGCACCGAAGGCGGACGACATGAGGTCGAACGGGGAGCGCACGCCGAGCACGTGGAATCGCCACGGTGCGAGACGCAGGCGCACGTCACCCGTGACGCGCTCCTGCGAATGTGCAAGCAGGGATTCGATGTCGCGCGCGGCCGGCTCGAGGAAGAGTCCCTCGTGCAACAGGGTGCCGTACTGCGCGGCTGCCATCTCCTTCATGCGCTGCTGCTCCTTTGTGAGCGTGTGCTTCTCGAGGGCGTGATGGGCCTTGATGATCACGTGCGGTGCAGCGGCGTCGAAGGCGACGCGACCCTTGATGCCGACGATGGTGTCGCCGACGTGCATGTCGCGACCGACACCCCAGGGACGCGCGATGCGCTCGACGTCACGGATGGCGGCAACGGACGACGCGCTGCGCGCACCATTGACGCCCGTGAGTTCGCCGCGTGTGAAGGTGAGCAGCAGTTCCTCCTCGCCCTCGCGGGTGACGGGCACAGGAAAAGCGTCGTCGGGCGGCCAGCCATCGGAGGTCAGGGTTTCGACTCCGCCGATCGTCGTACCCCAGAGTCCCTGGTTGATCGAGTAGCGTGCCTTTGCGTATTCGATGTCGACACCATGCGCACGCAGGAAGGCGATCTCCTGGTCGCGGGAGAGGCGCAGGTCGCGGATCGGGGTGAGGACGGGGATGTCGGGCGCGACGATCCGGAAGGCGACGTCGAAGCGCACCTGGTCGTTGCCGGCACCGGTGGATCCGTGCACGATGCATGCGGCCCCGATGCGTAGGGCGTAACGTGCGACTGCAACAGCCTGCGTGGTGCGTTCGGCGCTGACGGACAAGGGGTAGGCGTTGCCGCGGAGGACGTTGCCGAAGACGAGGTAGCGGAGGCAATCTGCATACAGGACTTCGGTCTCGTCGATGGTTTCATGGTGCACGGCGCCGAGTTCGCGGGCACGCTGCTCGATGGCGCGCAGGTCGTCGGCCGAGAAGCCGCCCGTGTCGACACAGACCGTGTGCACATCGTAACCGTGCTCCTCGCGCAGATGCGCCACGCAGAACGAGGTGTCGAGACCGCCGCTGAAGGCGAGGACCGCAACGGGACGTTGCTGCTCAGGCATGGGTTGCCTCCTCCTCGAGATGGAGTTTCTGTCGTTCGATGGCGCGGGGATCGGCGGGGTCGAAGAGCATGCCGGTACACAGACACATGCGGTGATTCGTCCGTTCGAGAATGTCGTGATTCGGGCAGCTGCGGCATCCGTTCCAGAATTGCTCGTCGTCGGTCAGTTCACTGAACGGCACGGGCACATAGCCGAGCTGTGTGTTGATCTTCATCACCGCATGGCTCGTCGTGATGCCGAACATCTTTGCCTGCGGATACAGGTTCTGCGACAGTTCGAACGCCGCGCGCTTGATGCGACGCGCCAGTCCGCTGTGCCGCAGTTCCGGCACGACGATGAGTCCCGAATTCGCGACGTAGCGTGCGCCGCTCCAGGTCTCGATGTAGCAGAAACCCGCGAAGAGGGGATGCGTTCCATCTGCATGCAGAAGCGCGATCACGGCCTTGCCCTGCAACATCTTCGAACGGATGTACCCGGGATCCCGCCGGGCGATGCCCGTACCGCGCTGTCGGGCGGCGGCTTCGATGGTTGCAACGATTTCGTCGGCATACGGGGTATGATCCTCCGTCGCCACGCACACGCGAATGGCGTCAGACATGGGCGTCCACGACCTGTGAAAAGTGATGAAACATGAATTGAGGGGAGTGCCGCGCGCGCGGGATGCGCTACGGTCAGGTGAGCGCGGAAGCCGCGCCCGGCATCATCGTCGGTGGGACATCGTCCACAGTACGCGGCGCTGCGTCACGCCGTCGAGGCGCGAAACAAGTGCAGGGAACGTGTGGAACGCGGTGCAGAGCACGAGTACAACTTCCGATGAATGGTTGGTGAGACTGCAAGTATAGGCAGCCCTTTCGTGAAATGCAACATCCCATATCCGAAATCACACCCTCCGGGAGGACGGACGCCCTCGTCCGTCACGGGAGGACGGACGCCCTCGTCCGTCATGGGAGGACGGACGCCCTCGTCCGTCATGGGAGGACGGACGCCCTCCCGTCCGTATGTTTGTGGGTCACCCATCGCACGGAGTCGCCATGACACGCACCGCACGCATCCTCGTTCCCCTGCTGCTCGTCGCATCGCTTGCGGCCCGCGCCGACCGCTACACCTTTCTCGGCGACATCGTCTCGCATGCGCGCGACGCGCGGGGTGTCACCTTCACGGCGACCAACAACGTGCTGCGCCTGACCGTGGTCGACAGCGCCACCGTGCGCGTGCAGGTCGGCATCGCCTCGCGCATCGCCGACATCCCTTCCTACACCGTCAGCCTTCCCGCGTCCGCTCCCGAGTGGCGCCTCGAAGACCGTGACAGCGCCTTCGTCATCACCCTCCCCCGTGGCAGCGTGGAAATCACGAAGCGTCCCATGCGCCTGCGCATGCTCGACACCCGCGGTCGCGAGCTGCTCGCCGACGACCCCGCCTTCGGCCATGCGTGGGATGGCAAGGAGGTCCACACCTGGAAACGCCTCACCCCCGACCTACGCTTCTACGGCCTCGGCGAAAAGACTGGCGACGTCGACAAGCGTGGTGCGTCATGGACGATGTGGAACTCCGATATCCCCGGCTACACCAACGACCGCGATCCCATCTACGTCTCCATCCCCTTCTTCCTCGCGGTGCGCGGCGTCGGCAGCGCCGAGGGCATGCGCGCCTGCGGCGTCTTCTTCGACAACACCCACCGCAGCGTCTTCAACATGGGCGCCGCCTCGAACCGCCTCTTCTCGTTCGGCGCCGAAGACGGCGAGATGAACTACTACGTCTTCTTCGGTCCCGCCCCCGCCGACGTCGTCGCGCAGTACACCGCCCTCACCGGCCGCATGCCGCTTCCCCCGGCATGGGCGCTGGGCTACCAGCAGTGCCGGTGGAACTACTACCCGGAGTTCGAAGTGCGCGACCTCGCACGCAACTTCCGCCAGCGCGGCATCCCCGCCGACGTCCTCTACCTCGACATCCGCTACATGGACCGCTACAAGGTCTTCACGTGGGATCGCGCGGCCTTTCCCGATCCCGCCCGCCTGATGGCGGATCTGCGCCGCGACGGCTTCCGCATCGTGACGATCGTCGATCCCGGCGTGAAGATCGAGACCGGATACGCGACTCACGACGAAGGCGTGCGCGAGGGACATTTCGCGCGGCACCCCGACGGCACGCTCTACGCCGGCGAGGTCTGGCCGGGCTGGTGCCACTTCCCGGATTTCACGCGTCCGGCCACGCGCGAGTGGTGGGGACGCAACTACGGCGCAATGCATCGGACCGGCGTGTCCGGTTTCTGGAACGACATGAACGAGCCCGCGGTGTGGGGACGCGAGTTTCCGTATCTGGTGGAATTCGAGGATGGCGAGGCGCACTCGACCATCAAGAAAATCCACAACGTCTACGGCTACCTCATGGCTCGGGCGTCCTACGAAGGCATGCGACGGGAAGCCCCCGATGCGCGGCCTTTCATCGTCTCGCGCGCCGGATTCGCCGGGCAGCAGAAGTACTCGGCGATCTGGACCGGCGACAACGTGGCGCGGTGGGACGACATGGCCATGGGCATCCGCATGTGTATCGGACTCGGTCTCTCGGGCGTGCCGTTCACGGGTCCCGACATCGGCGGCTTCATCGACTCCCCGAGCGGCGAGCTGTTCGGTCGGTGGATGCAGGTCGGCGTGTTCACTCCCTTCTTCCGCTCGCACACCGTGATCAACACGCGCGATCAGGAGCCGTGGAGTTTCGGCGAGGAGGTCGAGCAGCATGTGCGTACGAACATCGAGCTGCGCTACCGCCTGCTGCCCTACATCTACTCGGCATTCCGTGAAGCCTCGGTTACGGGACTTCCGATCATGCGACCGCTCTGGCTCGCCTTCGCCGATGATGCGCGCAGCTACGAACCGCGCTGGCAGCACCAGTACCTGTTCGGGAGCGACATCCTCGTCGCACCCGTGCTGCATGCCGGACAGAATTTCCAGAAGCTCTATTTCCCGCCGGGACTCTGGATCGACACCGAGAGCGGCACCGTGCACGAGGGCGCTCGCGAGGAGATCATCGAGGCGCCGTGGTCGAAGCTGCCCTGGTTCCTGCGCGGGGGAGCCTGCGTGGCGATGCGGCCGGTGCAGCAGCACACGGGCGAGAAGCCGCTCGACACGCTCATCGTGCTCGCGGGGGGTGGCGCGTCCGGTCGATCAATGCTCTACCTCGACGCGGGCGAGGGATTCGCCTACGAGCAGGGGATGTTCGACGAAATCACCTTCACCCTTGAAAGCACCGGGGGACGCACCGTGCTGACCCCGACGTCCACGCACGGACTCTGGGCGCGCGGCATCCGCACGCTCGTCGTGCACGTCTACAACGTGCGCGAGGCACCCGGTTCGGTGCGCCTCGGCGATCGCGTGTGCACGCCGACGCAGGATCTGCTGCCTGCGTCCGGTTCCTATCGCTACGATGCGGCGATGCGCCGCCTCACCGTAACCTCCACCTTCAGCGCCCTCGCTCCCCTGCCCGTCGTCATCGAGTGACGTCGCGCGGGATGGGCCGACGCAGGTGCAGCGGGAGTGCCCGTACGCGGTCGGGGATGTTCAGTCCGGCGTCGGGCAATGTGTCGAGCGGCCAGTATGCGACGAGATTCTTCGCGGGTGGGACGCCGCCGCCGGCAAGCGCGCGGATTTCATCAGGGGCAAGCACGCGGGTCCAGACTGCGATCTGCGCGTAGGCGCGAGGGCCGGCAAGGATGTTGTCACCACCATAGAAGTACTTCGGTCCGAAGTGATTGTAGCGGTCGTCGACAATGCCCCACTGCATGCCTTCGTACCTGTAGTGCCAATCCTGCAGATGCCCGCGAAACCTGTGGCCGTCGATGATGACATCGATGTCTGGACGATTCAGTTTCTTCTTCGATCCCTCGTTGCCGTCCAACCAAAACGTCACCTGTCCCTCCATCGTGGTCGTCATGGCGATATGATACCATCCTGACACTCGAGGGATGGGCATTTTCATTCCCAGTACGTTGAGGAGGGAGCTTGAGTGCATCTGTAGCATATCGTCAATCGAATTGGATGCATAATTAAACACGCCTGCGCCATGGGAATCGTGGCGGACCCAGAAGGCGATCGTCGCATCCGTGAAGCGGGGCAGCACGAAGCCCGAATGCTGCAGCATGCGCCCCGCGCCCAGTTCAAGCCCGGACATGCCGAACGGCCCCTCGACGAGTCGCACGTTGTCGCGCTCGTCGTCGATCGGAGCGGTCGATCGCACGTAGGTCGGACGTCCGATCAGCGTGCCGTTGTGTGCGCCACCATCCGCGTTGTAACCTGCGACTTCGCAGGTTGCATCAAAGTCCCAGTTTCCGGCAACATCGGGATCCAGGATGGGCATACGCCTGTGCATGACGGCGCGCAGTTCCCGCTCCGACAGCATGTGGTTCCAAACGCGCACCCCGTCGAGTTCCCCCTGAAAATGGCTCTCATGCTTCTGCCGATCGTTGAAGGCTCCGATCGTCACGTGCGGTCGACCGATTCCCTCGACGATGAACTCCCGATCGTGCGCAGCCGCAAGGCGTCCGTTCACGAACACCTGCACACGTTCTTCGAGGTACGACCATCCGACTGCGACATGCGTCCATGCACCGAGACGAAACACAGGCTCTGCCGGTGATCCGATCCGCTGGACGGTGTTGCCGAATTCGACGGTCAGCGAATCCAAACCGACTATAGTCAGTGTCATGCCGGCAAACGCCTCGCCATCGGGCGGATTGGCACCGTTGTACATGATGTTCATCACGCGATCCGCCATCGGCCGGACCCACATCTCGATTGTTCCCTGCGGACGGTCGAAGGCCGTCGACGCACTGCCGAAGAAAAACATGTCGTCGTCACCGTCGAGCGCGAGGGCGTAGCCTGCGGGCGTCGGCGCACCCGCCGCACCCGTCAGGCGCAGCCGGTACAGCTCGTCGCCGCTTTCAGGATCGCGCAGCACGAGCGCCGCCCGCTTCTTCGCCCCCGCCGACTGGGGCGCGAACATCACCGACATCCGCAGATCCTTCACCGTCGGCAGCGTGAGCACACCCGACCGCCAGTTCAAGTACCAGTCCGCGGCATCGGGCCCTTCGATCACGACCTCCACATCGCGATCCGACGGCGTCATGTTCCAGATCCACACGTTGCGCGTGAATCCGTCGCCGACCTCGAGATCGCCGAAAGGCAGTACGGGCTCCTTCACCAACCGCTCGTCGCGGAAGCACCACTCCAGCGAGTCCCGCGGATTGAACACGACCGCATTCGTCCCGACCTTCAGCCCGAGCGACACCTCGAGATTCGGATAGGCGTAGTAGGCCTTCCACGCGAACATTCCGCCGATCGCCACGGCCAGCACGAACAGCGCGACGAGCAGCACCGACTGGCGGTGCAGCACGAATTCGCGCAGACGGTCGTAGGGATTGCGATCCTCCATACGGATCGCCTCGCTGCGTTCGAGCACATCGACGAACTGTGCCGCGCCCTCGACACGCAGCGTCCGGTTCGGAAACTGCTGTGTCAGGTGTTGGACGAGCTCGACCGCGGCCTCGCGATGAGCGGCAGGTACGACGACCGTTTCCACCGGTGAACACAGCAGTGCCGTGAGCTTCGCCGCAACCAGCGCATCAGACGAGGACTGCACGTTGGCGCCATCATCGAGGCTTCCGATCAGCGCCGTCATCGACGCGGCCGACCAGCGCATACGCGCATTCATCAATTCCGAGAGGTGGAGGGCAAATCCCGTTGCCGCGGCCAGACCGAGCGATCCCCCCGTCACAGCCGACGGCAGTTCGCGGAAGCGTACCAGCAGCGTGCGCGGTGGGGGCGCAATCCGCGAGAGGCGCCGCAGTTCACGCTGCGCATGCCCGAGCGCACGCTCGAGCTGGCTGATGCTCTCGAGACTCTCCTGCACGAAGGCGTGCTCGAAATGTACACGCATGCGCATCGAGGCTTCCGATACGATCTCGAGGGGAAGCACGGAGCCCGTGGTGGCCGTGCCCTGCTCAAGCAGCACGACAAAAATCCCCTCACCCAGTCTTCGCAACTCGCGCCAGCGTTCCCGCATGCGCTCGAGCAGACCCGCATCCGAAGCGACGCGGAGAGAGGACCGGTCGACATAGGCATCGAAGAGCTGCCAGGGTGTGGTACCGGACGCGAAGATGTCTGCCCAATCCACTTCGGGGAGCGGGGCCGCGGTCAGCCCTTCGGAGAAGAGCGTCGCGTCGAGGGGACGAAGAGCTCCGAGATACCCATACGAGAGGACGAGATGTTCGAGGATGGCAGTGCGCGCACGCACGAGATCGTCCGCTTCAGCATTCCAGCCAAGACGCCAGGCCTGCCCGCAGGTTGTGAACAGCTGATGCCAGTGGTCGGGTGGGAAGCCCTCCATGCCCGGCATGCGCACGAGCTGCAGCAGATGCGGGAGGAACATGTCCGTATATGCTGCAAGCCAGCTCTCCGGCACCGAGCGGGCCTCGAACAGAAATTCGATGATGCATTGCAGACGTGCCCGCGGTGCATCGGTCTGCTCCAGATGCCTATCGACCGATCGGGCGAAGGCATCGAACTCGAGAGCCGAAAGCTGACGCTGTGACGGGGGATGGTGATTCAAGAGAAATCCCAGCAACTGCATGAACGTTTGAAGGGGTAACATATCCCCTGTTGCGTTCAAAGGCAACAGGTTGCATCCTAATTACGCAGGCAGATGGTGAAGCGTAGGCGCAGCTCAGCGCGTGTAGATGTCGGAGGTATCGCGGTGGGTGATGGGGCGGTGCTGCGGCAGTTCGATACCGAGCGTGGGGATCTGGGGTATGAGCAGATCGGCGAGGGAAATGCCACTGATCGCGCGATCGACGGCGTCCTGCACACGATGCCAGAGGGGACGCAGGGAACAGGAAACGACATGCGTGCATTCATCTTCATTGCCACGGTACGAGCCGCAGAATCCGGGTTCGTAGAGACGCCCCCCGAGGGCGGTGAGCACATCGGCAACGCGAATGTCGGCGGCGGGACGCGCAAGCGTGTACCCGCCCTCCTGCCCGCGCACGCTCTCGACAAAACCCTCGAGCCGCAACAGTCGCATGAGCTTGGCAACATTCGCGGTCGAGAGTCCCTCGGCCTGACTGATGCCAGTAATGGTCATCGACGTGCCATTCCCCAGCCGCGCGAGCTGCAGCAGGCAGCGAAGTCCGTATTCTTCCTGTGTGCTGAATTTCATTGGTGTCCGCGGGGTTGCACGTGATCCCGCATGCGGGGATCACGTGCCTTCACCGCTCTTCTCAGTCGATGCGAGGAATCTTCGAACCGCACATGCGCGCGTGTTCGAGCTGTGCGTACTGTTCCGGGGCGATCGACGGTCCCTGACGCGAACAGAACATGTCGAATGCCCTGCGAATCTCCGCAGAGATCTGTTCGGCCGAGTACCCCTCGATGGCCGAGCGCGGCATGAACCACACGAGTTCACCGTCGCGGAACATCGCCATGCTCGGCGACGACGGCGGCTGACCGATGCGCTCGCGCATGCGATCGACAGCGTCGCGCTCCATACCCGCGAAGACGGTTGCAGAGCGGTCAGGGATCACCGTGTGCTGCAGTGCCAACGCGGCAGCGGGACGCGCCCCGCCCGCGGCACAGCCGCACACGGAATTCACGATCACGAACAGCGTGCCTTCCGCTGCGATCGCCTCGTCGACGGCCCCGGGCGACAACAGCTCCTCGATGCCGACGAACGTAAGTTCATCACGCATCGGTTGCACCGACGCAGGATCATACATAGGTCCCCGCCGCATTGTCATGTTTTCAAACATCTATGGTACTCCTTTCAAATCAGGATGAGTGATGCATCAGAAAAAGCCGAGCTGCAGTTTCGCAGCTTCGGACATGCGTTCGATGGTCCAGGGTGGATCCCACACCACCTCGACCTCGGCCTCGCTCACCCCCGGCAAGCCGAGGATCTTCTCCTTTACCTCGGCGGGAAGCGACTGGGCCGCCGGACAGTTCGGAGCCGTAAGCGTCATCATCACATGAACGGCGCCATGCGCCTTCACGCGAATCTGGTAGATCAGACCGAGTTCGTAGATGTTGACGGGGATCTCCGGATCGTAACAGGTCTTGATCACATCGACCACGCGTGCGTCGAGCGCAGACAGTTCCTGCGGCAACGCAGCCGCGGTCTCGGAAGCGTCCTGCGCCTCGGGTGTTGTGCGGGAGTCTGACATGGGATCCTCCATCATTCCGTTGAAATCGTCTGTGCATCACCGGTCAGCGCACCGTGCAGCGTGTGCCACGGCAGCGAGGCACACTTGACACGCATCGGAAATTCCGAGACGCCTGCGAAGACAGCCAGCTTCCCGAGCTCGGCCAGATGTTCGGCGGGATCCGCCTTGCCGGTGACCAATCCGTGGAACAACCGAAAAAGGACCTCTGCGTCCTTTTTGGACTTCCCCTTCACGATCGTGCTCATCATCGAGGCGCTCGCCTTCGAGATGGCGCAACCACTGCCCTCGAAGCTCACGTCTGCGATCGTCTCGCCGTCGTAGCGGACGTAGAAAGTGTAGTGGTCGCCGCAGAGGGGATTGTAGCCCTCAAGCATGGCATCCGCACCGTCCATCGCGTGGAAGTTGCGGGGATTCTTGTTGTGATCGAGGATCACTTCCTGGTACAGCTCTCTGAGATCGTCCATTATGCGAAGATGTCGAGCACGTGTTCGACGCTGGCGACGAGTGCATCGACGTCGCTGCGCGTGTTGTAGAAGGAGAAGCTGGCGCGGGCCGTTGCCGGAATCCCGAGCCGCTGCATGGTGGGCTGCGCACAGTGATGCCCGGCACGAATCGCCACGCCATCCTGATCGAGAATGGTGCCGATGTCGTGGGGATGTACTGCGCAGAGCATGAACGAGACGACACTCGCCTTCTCGCGCGCCGTGCCGATGATGCGGAGTCCCTGCACCGACGCAAGCCGCTCGGTCGCGTAGCCGAGCAGATCCTGCTCGTGGGCGACCATCGACTCCATGTCGAGCGAGGTGAAGTAGTCGATGGCTGCGGCGAGTCCGATCGCACCGGCGATGTTCGGCGTGCCTGCCTCGAACTTGTAGGGCAGCTCGTTGTAGAGGGTGCGGTCGAAGCTGACCGAGAGAATCATGTCTCCACCGCCCTGCCAGGGTGGCATCTCCTCGAGCAGCGCACGCTTGCCGTAGAGGACGCCGATGCCTGTGGGACCGTACAGCTTGTGCCCCGAGAACGCGAAGAAGTCACAGTCGAGCTCCCGCACATCGATCGGCACGTGCTGAATCGACTGGGCGCCGTCGACGAGCACGGGCACGCCGATCGCGTGCGCTGCCTCGATGATTCGCCGCACGGGATTCACCGTGCCGAGCGCATTCGACACGTGCACGATGGAGACGATCTTGGTGCGCGACGACAGCAGCTTCTCGAACTCCTCGAAGATGATCTCGCCCTCGTCGGTGATGGGGATCACGCGCAGCGTCGCACCGGTGGCCTCGCAGGCCATCTGCCAGGGCACGATGTTCGAATGATGTTCGATGGTCGAGATCAGCACCTCGTCGCCCTCGCCGAGGCGTGTGCGTGCGAACGCATTCGCCACGAGGTTGATCGCCTCGGTCGTGCCGCGCGTGAAGATGATCTCCTTCTCCGACTCGGCACCGAGAAAACGGCGCACGCGCTCGCGCGCGCCCTCGAACTCCATCGTCGCGATCTGGCTCAGCATGTGCACCCCGCGGTGCACGTTCGAATACTCCGAGCTGTAGAAACGCTCGAGTCGTTCGATCACGCTCGCCGGTTTGTGCGTCGATGCCGCATTGTCGAGATAGACGAGCGGCCTGCCATGCACGTTCACGTGGAGATTCGGAAAATCCCGACGCACGCGCTCGACATCGAAGCGCGCATGCGCACGACCGCGTGGTGCGATTTCGGGAACGGCATGTTCCATGGTCATCGGCATGTCGAGCCTCATCTGATGTTCCGTGCGTCGTTCAATCTTCGAGCCGTGCGTGCAGCAGCGCATCCAGCCAGGTGCGCAGCGATGCCTCGGGCATGCGCCCGATCACCTCGCCCGCGAATGCGACCGTCAACATCGTCCGTGCCTGCGATGCGGAAATGCCACGCGCGCGCAGATAGAACAGCGCATCCTCATCGAGACGGCCGATCGTCGCACCGTGCGTGCACTTGACGTCGTCGGCGAAAATCTCCAACTGCGGCTTCGTATCGACCGACGCCGTATCGCTCAGCACGAGACTGTCGTTGCTCTGCTTCGCGTCGGTCTTCTGCGCACCGGGTCGCACGATGATGCGTCCGCTGAACACACCACGCCCGCTCTCATCATAAATGCCCTTGTACATCTCGTGACTCGGGCAGTGCGCCGCGGCATGATCGAGCACCGTGTGATTGTCGATGTGCTGCGTGCCGCGCGCAAGCGAGAGTCCGTCGAGCGTCGCTTCCGCACCCTCGCCCGCGAGACGCACGTGCACGTCATTGCGCACCAGCCTGCCCCCGAGCGCCAGCGACGTCGTATGCAGCCGTGCATTCCCCGCGAGCAGCGCAGCAACCGTCGATGTGTGGAACGTCCCGGTGTTCTCGATCTGCGTGCGCACATGGGTGAGGGATGCGTTCTCCGCACACAGGATCTGCGTGACGGCGTTGGTGTGATGCGCGCCGTCGGCCACCGAGAGGAAGGTCTCCGTCACGGCACATGCAGCGGAAGCCCCGCATCGCACCACCACCCGGGCGTTCGCGCGCACGGGCAAATGCGATGGCACGGCCACGTGCACGACGTGCACCGGCGCCTCGATCACGGCGCCATCGGCCACGTCGATCAGGGCGCCGTCGCTGAGAAACATGGTGTTGAGATCCGCGAAGGCGTTCGAGGATTCGGCGGGAAGCGCCTCGGCGACGGCGAGGACTGCCGCTTCCGTTGATCGATCGGCGAGGGATGCGATGCCCAATGCGGGAAGCCCCGACGGCTGACGCGAGTGCGTCGCATCGAAGACGCCGTTGACGAACACGAGCACGGCTGCACCTCCGGTGAGGAAGGGCAGCGCGGCAAGCGACGCGGCGATGCGTGCGTCGGACGCGTCAACGGCCAGGTCGGCAGCGACGTCACCGGCAGCAGGGACGGGGATGAACGCGGTGTCGAGCAGTGGCTGCACACTCGTGAAGCGCCACTCCTCGTCGCGCAGCGAGGGGAAGCCCTTCGCCGCGAGGCGCTCCATCGCGCGTCGGCGTTCGGCGTGCAGGGGATGTGCACTGCCGCCATTCAGCCGCGCGCTGAACTCCTCGAACTGCGTGGCGACGCGTGCGAGCGCGTCATGTGCCTGCGTTGCGGCCATGCCTCAGGCCTCCGCCCGGGCTGTGCCCGGTTCCTTGACCCAGTCGTAGCCGTGCTCCTCGAGATGCAGCGCGAGCTCACGGTTGCCACTCTCGACGATGCGGCCGTTGTAGAGCACGTGCACGAAGTCGGGTACGATGTAGTTGAGCAACCGCTGGTAGTGGGTCACGACGATGCTCGCGGTATCGGCGCGCCGCAGCTTGTTGACACCGTCGGCCACGATGCGCAGTGCATCGATGTCGAGTCCGCTGTCTGTCTCGTCGAGTACGCTCAGCGTCGGCTCGAGCACCGCCATCTGGAGGATCTCGTTGCGCTTTTTCTCTCCGCCTGAGAAGCCCTCGTTGACCGCACGGTGCAGCAGCCGGTCGTCCATCTCGACGAGCTTCATCTTCTCGCGAATGAGCGCGAGGAAGTCGACGGCATCGTACTCGTCGAGTCCCTGTGCCTTGCGCACCGCATTGAGCGCAGCCCGCAGAAAGTACGTGTTGCTCACGCCGGGAATCTCGACGGGATACTGGAAGGCGAGAAAGACGCCCTGCTGCGCACGTTCCTCGGGCGCGAGTTCGAGTAGATTCATGCCCTTGTAGAGCACCTCTCCTTCGGTCACCTCGAACGTATCGCGGCCGGCGAGCACATTTGCGAGCGTGCTCTTGCCCGAGCCGTTGGGTCCCATGATTGCGTGGATCTCACCCGCGTTGACGGTGAGGTTGATGCCCTTGAGAATTTCCTTGCCGTCCACACTCGCGTGGAGGTTCCTGATGTCGAGAAGCATTGGGGTCGTGTCTCCGTGGCGCGCCGGGCGCGTCGATGGGTGATGGAATGTCGGATCTGATTGTCGTGTACAGGATGCGGCTGGAAACGCGGCTCGATCAGCCGACGCTTCCCTCGAGACTGACGCCGAGCAGCTTCTGGGCTTCCACCGCGAACTCCATCGGAAGCTCCCGGAAGACTTCCTTGCAGAAGCCGTTGACGATCATGCCCACCGCATCCTCGGTCGAGATGCCGCGCTGGTTGCAGTAGAAGATCTGGTCTTCGCCGATCTTCGACGTCGTGGCCTCGTGCTCCATCTGCGCGGTGCTGTTCTTCACTTCGATGTAGGGGAAGGTGTGTGCGCCGCACTGGTCGCCGAGCAGCATCGAGTCGCACTGCGAGAAGTTGCGCGCGCCTTCGGCGCTCTTCATGATCTTCACCTGGCCGCGGTAGGTGTTCTGGCTGCGTCCGGCCGAGATGCCCTTCGAGACGATCGTGCTGCGGGTGTTGCGGCCGATGTGAATCATCTTCGTGCCGGTGTCGGCCTGCTGCATGTTGTTGGTGACGGCAACGGAGTAGAATTCACCGATGCTGTGGTCACCCTGGAGGATGCAGCTGGGATACTTCCAGGTGATGGCCGAACCGGTTTCGACCTGGGTCCATGAAATCTTCGAATGTGCGCCGCGACAGGCGCCGCGCTTGGTCACGAAGTTGTAGATGCCGCCGAGACCGTCCTTGTCACCGGGATACCAGTTCTGCACGGTCGAGTACTTGATCTGTGCGCGCTCGAGTGCCACGAGTTCGACCACGGCTGCGTGCAGCTGGTTCTCGTCGCGCATCGGTGCCGTGCAGCCTTCGAGGTAGCTGACGTAGGCGCCCTCGTCGGCGACGATGAGCGTGCGCTCGAACTGACCGGTCTGTGCGCTGTTGATGCGGAAATAGGTCGAGAGCTCCATCGGCGAGCGCACGCCCTTCGGAATGTAGACAAAGGAGCCGTCGCTGAACACTGCGCTGTTGAGCGCGGCGAAGTAGTTGTCCGAATACGGCACAACGCTGCCGAGGTACTGCCGCACGAGATCGGGATGCTCGCGCACGGCCTCGGAGAAGGAACAGAAGATGATGCCGAGGTCCTTGAGCTTGTCCTTGAACGTCGTTGCCACGGAGACCGAGTCGAAGACGGCGTCGACGGCCACACCGGCCAGCGCCTCGCGCTCCCTGAGGGGAATGCCGAGCTTCTCGTAGGTGGCGAGCAGTTCGGGGTCGACCTCGTCGAGGCTTTTGGGACCATCCTTCGTCTTCGGGGCGGCGTAGTAGCTGATGTCCTGATAGTCGATCGGGGGGTAATGGACGTTCGGCCAGGTCGGCTCCTCCATCTCGAGCCACCGGCGATAGGCCTTCAATCGCCATTCGAGCAGCCACTCCGGCTCCTCCTTCTTGGCGCTGATCAGACGAACCACGTCTTCGCTCAGTCCCTTGGGAATGACGTCCTGTTCAATATCGGTCACGAATCCGTACTTGTAATCGGATCCGGTGAGTTCTTCAATCGTCTGCTGGTCGGTGCTCATGCTGTCCGTGGCCTCTGTGTCATCTGAATGCGATCTGCAACATCCTCAATCTTTACAAAAAAGTCAAGATTGATGCTGGGGGATGAAAAGTTCAGTACCCGGACCGACGGGAATACCGAGTGCGATCCATGCGCCGAGCAGGAGCATCCACAGAATGGCGAAGGCCACCGAGTAGGGCAGCATGGTCGCGATCACGGTGCCGATGCCGGCCTTCGGGTCGTACTTTGCCACGAATGCCACGATGAGGGCGAAGTACGACATCATCGGCGAGACGATGTTGGTCACGCTGTCGCCGACGCGGTAGGCGGCCTGTGTCAGCTCGGGTGAGACGCCGAGCAGCATGAACATCGGCACGAACACGGGCGCCATGATCGCCCACTTCGCCGAGGCGCTTCCCATGATGAGATTGATCGCAGCGGCGAGCACGACGAAGAGAATCATGAGGGGGATGGGACCGAGACCGAGGCTCTTGAGCAGCACTGCTCCCTCGACAGCGACGATGAGTCCGAGCTGCGTCCAGTTGAAGAAGGCCACGAACTGTGCGGCGAAGAACACGAGCACGACATAGGTGCCGAGTGTTTCGATCGCCTTGCCCATGCCCTTCATCACATCCGCATCGCTCGTGATCGTGCCTGCGGCCCATCCGTAGGCCACGCCCATGACCACCGCACCGAGAAAGATGAAGGCCACCACCCCGTCGAAGAGCGGCGAGGCGAGGATGTCGCTACGCGTCAGGTCGCGCAGGAATCCCCCCTCGGGCAGGAGGCCCGCCAACACGACGGCGGCAAAGAGGCTTCCGTTGATCGTGGCGGCGCGCAGCCCGCGTTTTTCTTCCGGCGTCAGCGCGCGCAGTTGCTCGGCTTCCTCCTCCCCCTGATAGACACCGAGCCGCGGTACGACAATGCGCTCCGTGACCCATGTGCCTCCGAAGGCGATCACGAAGGTCGAGGCGGCGAGAAAGTAGTAGTTCGCGGTCGCGCCCACCATGTAGGAGGCATCGACGATGTGCGCGGCCTCCTGCGTGAGTCCGGCAAGCAGGGGATCGATGGTGCCGAGCAGGAGATTCGCGCTGTAGCCGCCCGACACGCCCGCGAAGGCGGCAGCGATGCCGGCGAGAGGATGCCGGCCCAGTGCATGGAAGATCACACCGCCGAGCGGGACGAGCAGCACGTAGCCGACCTCGCTGGCGGTGTTCGACAGGATGCCCGCAAGCACGATCACGAAGGTCATCAGCCGCTTCGGGGCGGCGAGCACGAGCAACCGCAGCGCGGCGCCGATCATTCCCGAACTCTCGGCGATGCCGATGCCGAGCATCGCCACGAGCACGGTGCCGAGAGGCGCAAAGTTCGTGAAGTTCGTGACCAGTCCGCGCACGATCCGATGC
Organism: Bacteroidota bacterium; assembly: GCA_023432805.1. Classification (GTDB taxonomy): domain Bacteria; phylum Bacteroidota; class Ignavibacteria; order SZUA-365; family SZUA-365; genus JAEYUG01. The sequence continues at coordinate 47,638 of JAEYUG010000002.1, forward strand.
AGCCCCTCGACCGAGAGGAGATTCACCGGCACAATCTCCTTTCCCGTGCCGGGATGCGTCACACTCAGTCCGAACAGGCTGGTGATGCCGCTGGCTACGACCACCACCACCGCCAGCAGTGCAAACAGCGTGGCGGGATGCGGCAGCGCGTTCCCCGCGCGTTCGATGAAGGAGAGAGACCGCTCGAGCAGCGTGCGGCGGGGGCGTGCGGATGTTGCCATGCGCGTCCTTTCAACATGAAGTGGATGGGGGATGAAACCGGAGCGATCACGGTACAACACCCGCCCACCCCCGCAAGTTTCCCGCCTCCCCCATCGGAAGCCACCTGTACTCGCCATGTTCGCAATCCGAACGCGTATTTGCCGATGTTCGGATTACGAACGCCACTGTTTCATGGAATCTGCGAAAATGGGCTGATAACGGGAAGTCGTTTGTTGGCAAGGACTTTGCTCCTTCTTGTTCAGTTCAGAACGAAACCAAAGGAAACGCTCATCATGTCACGCCTCTCCCTCCGCACTTCGATTGTCACAGTCATTACCGCCGCGTCGATTCTGTTCGGTATCGATGCGCAGTCTGCTCCGAAGAGCAAGTTCACGTTCACGACAGACCCGCTCACCACGGCGGCGGTCGGCCAGAACGCGACGAGTGTGAATCCCGACGCCCGCACAAGCGGCAGCGGCGTGTATCTGACGACAGTGGGACCGACAGTGGGCGTCGATCTGACCGTCCCCTCCGTCGACCTGACCACCGAAAGCATCAGCATCTCGCTCGAATACGCTCGCAATGAGGGTACAGCAGAGTTCTTTTCGCTCAACGGCATCCGATTCTACATGAGCACTGGAACGCTGTATTTCACCTACGTCGTCGAAGGTCCGGGCAACTCGGGTCCGCGGAGTACGACGATCGATGCCCCGGCACCTCTCATTACCACCTCGGGTTCCTTTGTCGTGCTCGCAGCGACCTACAACATGACAACCGGCATCGCACAGATTCTTGTCGACGGAGTTGTCGTCGCGTCGAACGACGGACAGAACAACCGTCCGCTGCTCTGGAGCGGTGCAGGCAATGCGGTAATCGGTGCGCAGATGGACGGCGGCACGGCAGGATTCGTGACCCTCGGGCAGGTGCAGATCAGCGATGATCCCGTCTTCGGCGTGCTGCCGGTCGAGCTCACCTCGTTCACCGCGCAGTTGCGCAACACGAGCGTGTATCTGCGCTGGAACACCGCCACGGAAACGAACAACTTCGGGTTCGAGATCGAGCGTTCGACCAACCGCATGAACTGGACGACGGTCGGGTTCATGGCCGGTGCGGGCACAGTCAGTTCCGAGCGCGCATACAGCTTCACAGACGATCTCACATCCGATGTGCTGAACGCGTCCGTGATTCACTATCGCCTGCGCCAGATCGATCGCGACGGCACTGTCGAGTATTCCGATGTGATCAGCGTTGCCGGCCGCGATGCCGCCGTGCCGACGCTCTCGAACTTCCCCAATCCCTTCAATCCCTCGACCACGATCTCCTTCTCACTCGCGTCGCCTCAGCGCGTGACGCTGACTGTCGCCGACGTCACCGGTCGCGAAGTTGCACGTCTCGTCAACGATGCCGCATTCGAAGCCGGCACTCACTTTGTCAGTTTCACGGCCGATGCACTCCCCAGCGGCATCTACTTCTACACACTCGCAGGCACCGAGGGTGTGCGCACGGCGCGGATGCTCCTCTCAAAGTGATTCATCAAACCAGGCCCAAACGCAGCAGGGCGGCTCGAGAGAGC
>JAEYUG010000026.1 GCA_023432805.1 Bacteroidota bacterium
GACGCCCTCGTCCGTCCCTTCGCCCCTCCCCATCCGTTGCGGAATCACCGCGCGGGGGCTAAGTTGAATGTTTGTCCCATTCGACGGCCCCCCCGTGCTCAGCCAATTCCAGGACCTTGCCCGCGACAACACCTCCGGTGCGACAGAACTGATCCACCGTCTTGTCGCAATCTGCGAGTCCTGTGCCTTCGCCCGGGACGCCCGCGAACTGCATGAGGGATTCGAACTACTCGAAAACAGCCAGAAGAGCATGCCTTCGCTGCATGCCGTTCTCCAGATCCTCAAAACAGAGTTCCTTCCCCGCCTGCATGAACACGACGAGTGCGCCGACGCACTCGGCTATCTCGCCTCGCTACAGACCATTCTCGAAGAGTCGGGAGATCGCATTGCCGCACTCTTCACCGACATGATCGAGACACCCTCCACCGTGCTGACACTCAGCCGCAGCGCAACCGTGCTCACATCGCTGACGCGTCTGGCAGGGGCGGGATTTCTCTCTCACCTGCGCGTGCTCGAATCCCGCCCCATGCAGGAAGGCGTGCGTACGATCCGCGACCTGGCTGCACTGGGCGTGCCTGCGACGCTCTATGCCGATGCCGCGTTCATGGAGGCGCTGCTCGGTGCCCGCTGCATCGTGACGGGAGCCGACTGCGTGAGCGCCGACGGATTCGTGCTCAACAAGATCGGCACCTACCCACTCGCGATCTGCGCACGAGAGCGCGGCGTGCCGCTCTACGTGTTGTGCGATTCGCTGAAATTCTCCCCGCTGCTGCGCGATGCGATCGCCGTGGAAGACAGTCCCGCCGCGGAAATCCTGCCCACCGCCGCACAAGAGCGCTTCACCGTGTGGAACCGGTACTTCGAATGGCTGCCCGTCGACCTGGTCACCGCGTTCGTCACCGAGCGAGGCGTGTTCTCCCCGGATCAACTTACAGGACTCGCCACCGAATAGCATGGCACGGACGACGTCGACAAAGGGCAGACGCAGCGCACCGACGCCGGTCGTCGCATCCGACCCGTCCCGCTCGCGAGGCGGATCCTTCGACCGATCCCGCGATGGAGCGGCGACACCGATCGAGTGGATCCTCATTCTCACCGCGCTTACCTTCACGCTGCTGCGCGCTCTCCCGGCGGTGCTCGATGTTGCACACCAGCGTTTCTGGGGAGTGGACATGCTCGCATGGCTTCCGCTGTCGGTCGATCGCCTGATCGTCGCTGCACTACCGGCGCTTGCCCTCCTGCCGTGGCTGCAGTCCCGCACCGACCGCTGGCTCACCCCCGGTGCCTTCCCCCGCATGCATCTTTTCGTGATCGCGCTCGTCGTCACCGCCGCGCTCGTCGCGCTCGGACTCGCATATCCCGTGGCCTATGCCTTTCTCGGAGATGGCAGCGTGTACGTGGGCGAGATGTTCCGCACCGCGCGCGACGCAGCATATGCGCCGAGCTTCGTCAAGCCGACGGCGTGGGCGACCGGCGCGCTGCTGGCTGCGCTGGCCGCGCTGCCTGCAACGCTCGACGACGTGCGCCTGCCCTTCATCCTGGCGTCGGCGGCAGCTGCGGTGATCACGGTGGCGTCGGTGTTCTCCTTCCTCCGCGACGAGCGGCGCGGCACCATCGTCGCACTCGCCGCGCTCGTCGCAGGCATGGGCGGTACGCTCTTCTTCTTCGGATACATCGAACTCTACGCGCTGCCCGCCGCGCTGACGCTCGCCGCGCTGCTCGCGATGTGGCGTGCGCTGCGACACGGCGCATCGGTGCTCGTGCCAGGCGTCCTGCTCGCCGCAGCCATGGCCTTCGGCCTCGCGGCCGCGACGCTCCTGCCCGCGTACCTCGCGCTGCTGCACTGGAAGCTGCGTGGCGAGGAGGGCGGGGCCATGCCCCTGCGCGTCGCCGTCGCCGTGCTGGCCGCACTCGTCGTGGTCGCGGTCGCCGCCGCCTACATCGTGATCGGATCGCAGGCAAACCAGAGCTGGCTCATGCCCCTGGCCGCCGACTCCCGCACCCTCGACGGCATGTCCGTCGGTGTGTTGCAGTACACTCTGTTTTCGGGTGCCCATCTCGCGGATCTCGCCAACGCGCTGCTGCTCGGCGCCGGCGCCGCCGCACTCGTCGTGCCCGTCGCGCTCGTTGCAGGACGCAGCGTCCTCTCTGCGCGCGATTCCTTCCTGCTCGTCATGGGACTTGCCGCCTTCGGTGGTCTCGTGCAGCTCGTCGCCGGCTTCAGCCTCTTCGGCCTCGCCCGCGACTGGGATCTCGCCGTCCAGCCCCTCGTCGCCCTCGTCGTCCTTGCCGCGGCACTGCTCGTGCGATTGGAGGAGGGGGGATGCCTGCGCGTGGGACGCATCGCGCCCGCCCTCGTGCTCGTCGCTCTCGCAGGCGCATGGCAGTGGGTCGACGTCAACCACAGTGCGGAAGCCTCCGCCCGCCGCTTCGATGCGATCGTTGCGCGCGACGCTGGACTGATCCTGCCTCGTGACACCTATGTCGCACTCGAGCACCTGCGCAAGTTCCGGCAGTCCGGAGGTGATGCCGCGGGCAGCCTGGACGTGCTGCAGCGGATGGAGGACACCGGGTGGAATCTCGCCGACACCTGGCGCAAGATGCTGCAGCGCACCGGCGCCATCGCCGATGCGCGCACGCGCGATACCGCCTACCGCGACCTGCTCACCCGCCTGCTCGCGCGCGTGCGCTCGGCACCGGCAGGGGAGGGTGCTGCAGCCGCGTCCGCGTCCGACGCTACTGCAGACGACGTCGCAGCACTCGTGCTGCCACCCGCGCGCCGCGCACTCGCGGACCTCGTGGCCGTCGTGCTGTTGCAGTGCATCGAACAGAAGCATGCGGAGATCGTCACCGAGTACATCCCGGCGTTCGCAGCTGTGCTTCCGGACTGGCGCGCACTGGCGTACCTGCGCGCCGAGGCCGGCAGCGTGTCGTTGGACCAGCGCGCCGACGCGGCCTTCGCTGCGGTCGATGCCGAGACGCGGGAACCGGGCCTCCTGCTCGCCACCGCGCTGCGGCTCGCCGAGGCGGAACGGCCCGAGCCGGCGGTGACCAGGCTCACACGCGTGGTGCACCTCGACGGCGCCAGCTATCCCCAGGCCTACATCGCACTCGCACGCCTGCAGTACGAGACGCTCGCGCTGCACGATGCGGCGATCGAAACCCTCCAGCGCTGCGTTCGCGAGGTGCCCGGCACGCCGCATGCCGCCGAGGCACGCCGCATTCTCGAACGACTCGGACGATGAACAACGGGAGACCGAAATGAAGAAAAAGACATCCGATACTCCGAAACAACAGGGCGCGGCACGGAAGGCTTCCGCCGGATCGCGCGGGAACGCATCGGGCGCGCGCACGCAGTCGCGCGGCGCGCAGGTCTACGATCCCCCGAAGGGCGCATGGATGTTCTCGGGCGTGGTGCTCTTCTACTTCATCTTCCAAGGACTGAAGAATCTCTACCTGGGGATCTACGATTGGGGTTTCGGCCATGTGGCGTTCCTGCCCGGCTGGGCGCAATGGGGGTGGACCCTGCTCGCCGTGGCGCTGGTGCTGCCGCTCGTGTACAAACCCGTGCAGCGGCTCGCCTCCGTGCTCTTTGCTGACGTGTCGGCGCGCGCGCTGCCGGCAGCCCTCGCGGTCGCAGGCGCAGCGCTGTTCTGGGTGCTGGCGATGGAGACGTATTTCCTCGGGGATGGGGCGGTATACCTGGCCGAGCATTTCCGATACGTGCGCGGGCTCGAGTACTCGTCAAGCGTGCTGTATTCGAAGGGCTCGGCGCCGCTGACCGGCTGGCTGCTCGCGCAGGTCGCCGCGGCCGCGCATGCGCTGTCGGGCGGGGAGGGCGTGGTCGGGCATCCCATGTTCGCGTTCCGCCTCACGGGTATGATCGCCGGCGCGCTCTTCATCCTCGTCGCCTGGTACGGTGCGCACCGGCTCTGGCCCGACCTCGATGTGCAGCGTGCGCAGGCGGCTGGCGTCCCCGCACAGCGCGCCACCGAGCGCTGTGCGACCTTCGCGCTGCTGGTGACGACCGCGGCCTCGCTGTACTTCTTCGGCTACGTCGAGTACTACACGTTCGTGTTCGTGGCGCTCGCCGCCCACATGATTGCTCTGGACCGCGCGGCGCGCGGCGACATCGGATTCATGAGTCCGATTCTCCTGCTGCTGCTCGCGATCGCCTTTCACTTTCTCGCCGTGCTCGCCCTGCCTGCGCTCGTCGCGACGATGCTCGCGCGTGCGCGCACGCAGTCGGTCGCTCGGCTGGGATCGGCCTCGTCGGTACTCGCCGCGCTTGGCGTCGTGCTCGCCGGTGCCGGCATCTGGTACTTTGCCAGCGGCACGGCGGCAGAGGGAAGCCGCACGGTGCTTTCGCTCGATCCCTACGGCAGCGAGGGACGCTGGCAGCTGTACACGCTGCTTTCGGGGCGGCATGTGCTCGACATCATCCTCTACGTGATCCTGCTCATGTTGCCCCCGCTCTACGCGATCGGGTGGATCAGCCGTCCAAAGAAGAGCGGATATGCGTGGCATCGCGCATGGGCCGGAGATGCAGCGATGCGTGCGGCCTCGCTGAACCTTCTGTTATTCCTCATGCTCGCCTTCTTCGGCAACACCGCATTCGGTCTTGCACGGGATTGGGACATCGTCGCGGTGCTCGGCGTTGCGACCGTGCTGTATGCCGTGACCGTGCTTCGCGCCCGGCAGCAGTGGGCGGTGGAGTCCGCCATCACCCCGACCACCCCGCTGGCAGCTGACGCGGACGCGGAGTCCGAAGAGATGCCGCCCGGACAGACCGACGAGGGTCCCGCCCCCGTCGTCACTCGCCGTCGCACCGGCTACTCCCTGGTCATCGCGGCCGGCTTCTCGCTCGGTGCGTTCAGCCCCTGGGTGCACGTGAACGTCGACGCCGACGCGTCGGTCGCGCGCTATCGCAGCATCCTCGCCGACACCGACACCCTCATCATGGGCGACTACGCGCTCAATGGCTACGAGCATCTGCGCAAGTACTACCAGAGCACTGGAGACGGTGCGGGCGAGGCCTGGGCGATCCGCAAAAAAATCCAGTGCGTCGGCTACCCGATGGATTTCCGCAAGTACATGCTGGCCGTCGTCACGCATGTGCCTGCAGGCGCGCGCCGCGCGGAGTTCGCATGGATGCTCGACGACATCGGGCGGCGGCTCGAGCTCATGAACGCCGGACGCACCGATTCCCTCTACGCCGGCACCCGCACCGCGTTCACCGAACTTGCCGCCGAGGTCCTGCTGCAGGCCCACGCGCTTCCCCCGGCCGAGGGCGTGACCGCAACGTGGCTCGACGACAGACTCGACCGCCTTGCCCCGCCGGGCGCATCCTCACACGCTGCCGCACCCGTTCCCGCCGCCATCGCCATCGCCCGTGCGCAGATCGCGTGGGATCGCACGGGTGCGATCGCCGACCCGGCACCCTTCCTGCGCGCGCCGGAGCTCGCGACGAGTTCGCTGCTTGCGTTCCACGCCGGACGTGCGCTGCTCGCGATCAAGCTCCGCGAACAGAGCCGCGCGGCGCTCGAGCGCGCGGTCGCACTCGATCCGGACTTCACGCTGCCGCTCGTTTTCCTCGCCGCTGCCGAATACGAGATCTCGACCGCCAATGCCCCGCGCGCCATCGCACATCTCGAGGCCTTCCTCGCACGGCCCGAGGGTAGGAGGCTTCCCCCGAACGACCCGACGAGCCGGAAGCTCGAGTCCTATGCGCGCGGTCTACTCGAACGCATCCGCCCGTGATCTGCCTGCCGGCACTCCCGGTTCACCTGAGCTTCATGCCTCAATGGAACCCGATGCCTTCAGAAACCTGTTCCGATAATTCCGTGTATTCCGTGGTTTAACTTCTCACACACCATGTCCACATCACGCACCATCCGCGCCCCGCACGGCACCACCCTCCGCTGCAAGGGCTGGCAGCAGGAGGCCGCCCTCCGCATGCTCATGAACAACCTCGATCCCGACGTGGCCGAGCATCCCGACGAGCTTATCGTCTACGGCGGCATCGGCAAGGCCGCCCGCAACTGGGATGCCTTCGACGCCATCGTGCGCAGCCTCGAAACCCTCGAGAACGACGAGACCCTGCTCGTGCAGTCCGGAAAGCCCGTCGGCATCATGCGCACGCACACCGACGCCCCGCGCGTCATCATCGCCAACTCGAACCTCGTGCCCCGCTGGGCCACGTGGGAGGAGTTCCGCCGCCTCGACGCGATGGGACTCATGATGTACGGTCAGATGACCGCGGGCTCGTGGATCTACATCGGCTCGCAGGGCATCCTCCAGGGCACCTACGAGACCTTCGCAGAATGCGCCGTGCAGCATTTTGGAGGAGACCTCGCGGGGCGCCTCGTCCTCACCGCCGGCCTCGGCGGCATGGGAGGCGCGCAGCCGCTGGCCGCGACCATGAACGGCGCCGTCTGCCTCTGTGCGGAAGTCGACGACAGCCGCATCGCCAAGCGCCTCGAAACCCGCTACCTCGACGTGCGTGCCGATTCGCTCGAACACGCGCTCGAACTCGTCGACGCCGCCCGCCGCGAGCGTCGCGCCCTGTCGGTGGCCGTCTGCGCGAACGCCGCGGAAGTGTTCGCCGACGTGCTGCGCCGCGGCGTCGTGCCCGACATCGTGACGGACCAGACCTCGGCGCACGACATGCTCAACGGCTATGTGCCCATGGGCATGTCCTTCGACGAAGCCGTCGCCCTGCGCGCCGCCGATCCCGACACCTACCAGCGCCGCGCGCGGGAGACCGTTGTCGTGCACGTGCAGGCCATGCTCGATCTGCAGAAGGCCGGCGCGGTCGTGTTCGACTACGGCAACAACATCCGCGGTGAGGCGAAGGCGCAGGGACTCGCAAACGCATTCGACTTCCCCGGCTTCGTGCCGGCCTACATCCGTCCGCTCTTCTGCGACGGCAAGGGACCCTTCCGCTGGGCTGCGCTCTCGGGAGATCCCGCCGACATCCATCGCACTGATCGCGCCGTGATCGAGACCTTCCCCGAGAACACGCAGCTTGTGCGGTGGATCGAGAAGGCCCAGCGGGATGTTGCGTTTCAGGGATTGCCTGCGAGGATCTGCTGGCTCGGTTACGGCGAGCGCGCGAAGATGGGCCTCGTGTTCAATGACCTCGTGCGCCGGGGGGAAGTCTCCGCGCCGATCGTCATCGGGCGCGATCACCTCGACTGCGGATCCGTTGCATCGCCCAACCGCGAGACCGAAGCGATGAAGGACGGCAGCGACGCTGTTGCCGACTGGCCGATTCTGAACGCCATGCTCAACTGCATTGGCGGTGCGACCTGGGTGTCGTTCCACCATGGCGGGGGAGTGGGCATGGGCTACAGCCTGCACGCCGGCATGGTGGTCGTGGCTGACGGTACGGACGAGGCGGCGCGTCGATTGGAACGCGTACTCACCTACGATCCGGGTATGGGCATCCTGCGTCATGCCGATGCCGGCTACGATCGGGCAATCGATAACGCACGCCTGCATGGTGTGAAAGTGCCTATGTTGTGATTGAACGCCAGTTACGTAGTGTGCGTAGAAATTTACGCTGCATGGTCCGTGGTATGACGCCCCGAATAGGGGCAATCTTGATTGTTTTGTCATAGGATTTCCTCGTGTCATGCCTTGAATGTGCCTGATTCTCTGGGTACGTTGAGGTTGTCCGCAAGGTGACTTGCAACTCACCCGGTCGATAAGTAAGTTCTTTCAATTCCAGATTTGCATAGGTGTGAGGCCGCCAGTTCGAAGAGTGGATCACCACACTTCGCTCCTGCATTCCGGATTACTGCAAGGAATCCCTTTCTTCACTTTCACATGAGGAGGTATGAAGAGCTATGAGTAAAAGATTACTCAGTGCTGTCGTACTGGCATTGCTACTGCCGGTCATGACGCAATCTGCACTGGCACAGGTGCAAGTCACAGTCGGAACCGGGACAGGTACCGACTATTATCCCGTGAATTACGTCTGGTGGAGCAGTGTCTCCGAGGCGGTGTATTCACCGACGGAACTGGCAGCCGGTGGTTGGGTTGGTGGCCAGGGCTCCATCACACAGGTCGCGTGGAACGTTGCGACCACCGCTACGTTCAACAACGGTACATTGTACATCTATCTCGAGAACGTCGGTTCCTCCACGTTTGCTTCAGGCACGTTCTCAACCGGAGGCACGCTCTGCTACACGGCGCCGGCTCCTGCCTTTACCGTCCCTGGATGGTACACGTTCACACTTCAGACTCCGTTCACGTACCTCGGCGGCAACCTTGCCGTGCGTGTCGTGAAGGCTGGAAACAACTGGAGTTCCGGGCCGATGTTCTATCAGTCGACCACGCCTGGCATCACGCATCGCTACTGGTACGATGACGTGGCGGTGCCGGCAACATCGGGCACCACGACGACCACCCGTCCGAACATCCGCATGATGATGCTTGCTGGGGGCGATCCGCTTCCCTCGATCAGTGTCCTCAGTGGCCCATCCTGCTACTCGGCCGGCACAAATCAGACTGTGACCGCCAACATCACCGACAACGGCACGATCGCTGAAGCCCGCATCTGGTTCCGCAAGGGTACTGGGACCTGGTATAGCGCAACCCCGACCACCACGGTGGGATCGACATATACGTTCACCATCAGCACCGCCACGATGGGTGGTGTCGCAACCAACGATGTCGTGTCCTGGTATCTTGCCGTAAAGGACAACAGCAACGGCATGATCACCTCGCCAGTCGGAGGGTCAGGTACGGCCACTCCGATCGGGAACTCGCCTCCGGCGTCGACATATTCCTATATCGTCGGATCGCCACGCACCATGCCCTATGTGGAAACCTTCGACGGCGCACCCTCGGGCGTGACCTTCGGTGGCACGAACAGCACCTGGCGCCTTGGCGCTCCTGCAGGCACGATCGGCACAACGGCCTACAGCGGCACGACCGCACTGTGCCAGCAGGCAACGAATGGATTCTACCTCGACAACGACCAGTCATGGGCCCAGCTTCCGGCCATGGACTTCACGGGCATGACGAACGACCCCGTGCTGACCTTCTGGAGCAAGTATGACTATGAGTCAGGCTGGGACGGTTTGCGCGTCGAGTACTCGACCAATTGCGGCTCGTCGTGGACGACGCTCGGCAGCTATCCCGATCCCATCGGCGTGAACTGGTACAATGTCGCGGCGGTGAATTACTCAGGCGGTCAGCCGGCTTGGAACGGTGGTCCGAAGACGACATGGACCAAGTCCATCCGCACGATGACCGGACTGAAGGGCATGAGCGGTGTGCTCGTGCGCTTCTTCTCAACCAGCGACGGCAGTGTCTATCGGGCCGGCGCAGTGATCGACGACATCGCGATCGGCGACTTCCCGCAGAAGGACATCCAGGTTGTGGATGCGTGGCTGACCTACGCCCCGAACCGCTGGGCCTTCATCCAGAATCAGTCGCATCAGGCGAAGGTGACCATCCGCAACAATGGCTGGGAACCGAATCCGACAACCGTGAGCCTGACCTTGACGGTCAATGCCGTTCCCGTGGCGACCGAGACCTTCACCCCGGTATGGGTGGGCGGCGTCGCGACGGTAACGTTCGCAACAGCGCTCGTTCCCCCGACAACGGGCACGATCACCGGTGTGGTGACCGCGAACTACACGGGCGACATGGTGCCGGGCAACAACTCCGCCTCGCGCACCTACACGATCGACAACACTCAGATTTACGGCCGCGAGCAGTTCACGAATGTTGCTCCCCCGGCACTTCCGCTGGACTGGACCTTCAACGACCTGAACGGCGGTGTAACGTGGGTGACGGGTACGAGTGCAGGTGAGACCTATCTTCGCTATCCCGGTG
>JAEYUG010000081.1 GCA_023432805.1 Bacteroidota bacterium
GTGGCAGCACGCGCGCACCGCTCGTTTTCGAAGTCTACGACATGACCGGTCGCCGCGTGCTCGCGTCCTCTGACCTGCAGATTCCTGCCGACGCAGCGGCGCGGACCTTCTCTGTTTCCACCCTGCCCTCGGGTGCCTACCGCATCGTCCCCCTCGCGCATCCGGCCGCCGCACAGACCATCACAATCGTCCGATAACCTCAGCACAGAGACGATTCGCGAAAGATTGAAGAACCGCACACCAGGGTTCAGCGCAGACAGCGTGATGCGCCGAGTTCTATTGCATGTACGGCAATACTTTTATACGTTATATGGTGATACGTAAAAAAATATTGTCATAATATCATGCAGAATCGTCAGGCTGCGGCACTCCCGCTTCCGGTACTCCGTGCGCTTCGCAAACTCGGCTCGGACATCAACGCTGCACGAAGGAGACGGCGGATTTCAACACAGATCATGGCCGAGCGAGTCATGATCTCACGACCCACACTTGTGAAGGTCGAGAAGGGTGATCCGGGTGTCGCGCTCGGAACCTATGCGACGGTCCTCTTCGTGCTCGGCATGCTCGATCGACTCGCTGATGTGTGCGACGCTCGTTTCGACCAGCTCGGCCTCGATCTGGAAAGCGAGGCACTTCCGCAGCGGATCGTTTCACGACGGAGGAAGCGGACATGACAACGACAACAGCAGTCCATGTCGATGTTCGCGGTGTCGTGAAGCATGTCGGCACCCTGTGGACAAGGCAAAGGAACGGAAGGGAGAGTGCGTCGTTCGAATACACCGACGCCTGGCTTGAAGACCCGGGTGGATTTGCGTTGGATCCGCAGCTGGTCTTGACCCGCGGCGTGCATCATACATCGAGCGATCGAAGTCTGTTCGGTGCCATGGGAGATTCCGCACCAGACCGCTGGGGCAGAATTCTCATGAAGCGTCTCGAGGCCCGTCTGGCGCAGGAGGAGGGGCGGTCACCCCGAACTCTGCGCGACATCGATCATCTGCTCATGGTCGATGATCAGCTCAGGCAGGGCGCCTTGCGTTTCACATCGCAGGAGGGAGGCCCGTTTCTCGCCTCGATCGATGTTCATGGAATTCCTCCCCTTGTCGAACTCCCACGCCTGCTCGCAGCGAGCGATCACGTCTTGCGGGATGTGGACACGATGGAGGATCTGCGTCTGCTTCTGGCTCCCGGTTCATCGCTGGGTGGTGCGCGCCCGAAGGCCGCAGTGCGCGGGAGATCGGGCGAACTGTTCATCGCGAAGTTCCCGCGGCATGACGACGATTACAGACTGGAGTTGTGGAGTCATCTCTGCATGGTGCTTGCAACGGGTTGCGGTATCGACACGGCAGGGAGCAGCCTGGTCACTGCGGCTGGGCGTCGGGTGCATCTCGTGCGCAGATTCGACAGGCACGCGGTCGGGCGCATCCCATATCTGTCGGCGATGAGCTTGATCGGTGCGGTAGACGGTGAAGCTCGAAGCTACCTCGAAATCGCTGACGGGCTGCGACGTCATGGCGCTCATGTTGCGGAAGATCTGAAGCAACTCTGGATGCGGATGCTCTTCTCCGTGCTGATATCCAATGCAGACGATCACCTGCGGAATCATGGATTCCTCTACGATGACGATCGACGCGGGTGGCGCTTGTCTCCGGCCTTCGACCTCAACCCGGTACCGCACGCTCCCAGATACCTCTCGCTGACGATAGACGAACACAACGCTGCCATGTCGACCGATCTCGTGTGCTCCGTTGGCAGGTACTTCGGCATGACGACCGCTGTCATGCGTGATGAGGTGGAGAGGGTGCTGCGTGTGATCGCAACATGGCGCGCTGAAGCACGTCGTCTTCGGATACCTCGGCAGGAAATCGACTTCATGTCGGGTGCCTTCGAGCACGATGCCTTGCTGGAGGCACAGCGCCTTGTGCGCTGACATGGTAAGACGCTGTCGCCCGGAGGAATCAGGTGCCGTCGGCGAGGCGGCGGAGGGCGGGGAGGTCGAGGATGCGGACGCTGTCGCGAGCGGGATCGATGAGCGCGGCGGCGCGCAATGCCGAAAAGGCGCGGGAAAGGGTCTCGGGCACGGTGCCGAGATGCGCGGCCAGGTCGCGACGGGTGCCGCTCAGCTCCACCACGGCAGCGCCGGATGCCGGGGCGGCACGGAGCGACGCGATGAGCCAGCGCGCGAGCCGCACCTTCACGTCGTGGCTCGAGAGAATGCCGATGGTCTCGACGAAGGCGCGCAACCGGCGGCTGTAGCCGTGCATGACCGCGAGCGCAATATCCGCGCGGCGCAGGAGCAGCGCGGTGAACTCCGCCGCGGGCACGCGCACGAGCAGCGCATCGTCGATGGCCACGCAGGCGGCGGGATAGCGCTGCAGCGAGTAGATCGCCGCCTCCGCCACGAGATCACCCGCACGCTGCACGTGCACGACGACTTCCGCACCGCCGGCGAGGGTGCGCACGATCTTGACGCGACCCTCCAGCACCGCATAGAACGCCGTGGCGACATCCCCCTCGTCGAACAGCGCCTCGCCACGCCCGATCTGCACGAAGCGCGAGAACGCGGCGATCGCGTCGAGCGCCTCGCCGTCGAGCGCCTCGAACAGGAAGATGCCGCCGAGCGCCTCGCGCAGTCCGGCGTCACGCATCGCCGCGGCCACGACTACCGCGCGACGACGATGCGGCGCGTGATGCTCTGCGCACCCGCGCGCAGCGTCACGAAGTACACGCCGCTCGAGACCGACGACGCATCCCAGACCGCGGTGTGGTCGCCGGCCGTGCGCGCACCGTCGACGAGCGTCGTGAGCACGCGGCCGCCGGCCGTGTAGATGTCGAGGGTGAGGGATGTCGGCGTCGCGAGCCGGTAGGGAATCGTGACACGGTCGCGCACCGCGGTGACGGGATTCGGCCAGAGCTCGCCGAGCACGACGTCGGAAGCCACCGCGGGATGCTCGATGCCGACGACGGGATTGCTCCACAGACGCTGCACGATGCCGGTCTTCGTGACGATCCATCCCGTGAGGGAGTCGGCGAAGGCGGCATCCTGCACGGGACCCGTGTACGCGAAGGTCGTGCGGGTCCACGTCGCGCCCTCGTCGCGGCTCACCCAGGCGCTGCTGTCGCTGACGATCCACACGCTGGCGCTGGCCGCGTCGACGGCGATGGCCGTGTTGCGCAGGCCGTTCATCGGATAGGTGGCGGCGGTCCACAACTGGCCGCCGGTCACGGTGCGGCGCACGCGTCCCGTGGTCTCGTCGCAGGCGAAGCCGCGCGTCGCGTTCACGAAACCGACGTCGCTCAGATAGCGCACGCCGCTGCCCGCGGTGCGCGACGTCCATGTCATGCCGCCGTCGGTCGTGCGCAGCACCGAGGCGTCGGACGAGGCGTCCACATCCTGATTCGAGCTGACGAACACGCCGTTCTGGCGGTCCGAAAAGGCGAGGGTGCCGTAGAGGGGACGCAGGGCGGCGGGCCGTGCGGCGATGCCGCGCCAGGTTTCGCCGCCGTCGCTCGTCAGGTACACGTCGGCGGTGTCGCCCGTGCCCTGCGAGACGGCGATGCCGTGCTGCGCGTCATGGAACCAGATGTTGCCGAAGCGTCCGTCGATGCCGTAGAGCATGTCGCGCCAGGTCGCGCCGCCGTCGGTGGTTTTCCAGAGGTGACCCGCGCCCGTGTTGACGAGGGCCTGGGGACCTCCGGTGCCGGCGATGGCGGTCTGTGCGTCGAGGCCGACGATGGCGATGACCGATGCGTCGGTGGCGAGCTTGTGGTGGGTCCACGTCGCACCGAGATCGGTCGAGCGCGAGACCCATCCCGTGTCGCGTGCGATCCACAGCGAGCGGTCGCGCGCCGCCGAGAGGCGGTTGACGTGCGTCGGCATGGGTGCGGCCGAGGCGATGCTCCACGGGTGCAGCGGACTGTCGGCGACCTGCACGGAGAAGTGCTGGCGGATGCTGCCGGCGGCGTTGGAGGCTTCCACCGTGAAGCGGCCGTCGAGCGAGCGGGCCACCCAGCGCACGGTGCCGTAGACGCTGTCGATGGTGGTGCCGGCGGGGGCATCCACCAATCGGAACCGCGCCTCCGGCACGGCACGCACGACGGGCGCATAGACGAAGGTCGCGCCCTGGTCGAGGGTCGTGGTGTCGGGCAGGGAGGTGAAGACGGGTGCGGCGGGGGTGGGCACGCTCCACTGCATGTCGTACATGCCGCGGCCGAAGGTGATGGCGCGCAGGGTGCCGCTGGCGGGGTGCCAGCGGAAGCGCTGCACCGAGACGGCGGGCATGCCGGTGCCGAAGCGCTGCCACTCCGCGCCGCCGTTGTCGCTCACGAAGGCGCCGATGTCGGTGGCGAGCACGAGGCGGCCGTCGAGTTCGAGGATGTCGTTGACGGGGATGTCGGGCAGGTTGCCGGTGATGTCGCTCCACGTCGCGCCGAAATCGGTGCTGCGGTGCACCTTCGAGGAGCCGTAGCGGCCGTAGGTGGTGTAGATGGTGCCGGGCGTGAAGCTGCGCACGGAGGTGCAGCTGGCCTCGGGCAGGCCGGTCTTGAGCGTCCACGTCTCGCCGGCGTCGGTCGAGAGGGCGACGGCCTTCGGCGCGGCGGCGAGCACGGTGCGGTGGTCGTAGGGCGCGATCGACATGGCGGTCACGTAGTAGCACGATCCGGTGCCGGTGGGGAAGAGGCAGCTCTGCAGCTGCCGCCAGAGGCGTCCCTCGTTCGTGCTCTTGTAGATGCGGTAGCTCGAGACGTAGAGGGTGCGCGGCTCGACGGGATCGAGCTCCCAGGCGATGTAGAAGAGCGATCCCTCGCCCGGCAGCGAGCCGGTTGCGGAGGTCCACGTGCGTCCCTCGTTGTCGGAGCGCCAGATCTTCATGGTCTCCTGCGAGGCGAACATGATGTTGGGGGCGAGGGGATTGACGTGGCTGTGGCCGCCGTCGCCGTAGAGCGTGAGGTCGAAGTCGGCTTCCCCCGTCGAGAGCAGGGTACCGTTGTCCTGCGTGCCCCCGATGAGCAGCGCGGGCGTGTGGGGATGCATGTCCCCGCCGATGAACTGCGAAATCGCCATCCCCCGGTCACGTTTCTCGACCACCGCCCCGGATGCGCGCACGAGGTACACGCCGCCGTCGTTGCCGACGAAGACGTTGTCGGGCTGTGCGGGGTCGAAGGCGATCGCGTGCTGGTCGACGTGCAGGGGTCCGCCCGCCAGCTGGTCGGCCACGCGCATCCACGTCGCGCCGCCGTCGGACGAGCGCAGCAGCTTGACGCTTCCGACGAGCACGATATCGGGATTGGTGGGATCGACCCCGACGACGTTCGCGAACCAGCCGAGCGTGCCCCGCTGCGAGCGCGTGTAATCCAGCGGAAGCTCCAGCCGCCGCCAGCTCGCACCGGCGTCGGTGCTCTTGAAGACGCCCATGAGCCGGGCGGGATCGCCCTCGACCTCGGTCACGGCGGCGTAGAGCACGTCCGGAGCAGAGGCACAGAGCGCGATGCCCGTGCGTCCGATGAGCGAGTCGGCCACGCCGAGGTTGAGCGCCTGCCAGGTGTCGCCCCCGTCGATCGTCTTCAGCACGCCGTAGCGCGCGGCGGTGCCGCCCGCGGACAGCTTCGTCGAGACTGTGTAGAGCACGGCGGGGTTCTGGGGATTCATGATCAGCTCGCGGGTGCGTCCCTTCACGATCTGCTGCCAGCTCGCGCCGCGGTCGGTCGAGCGCCAGATGCCGTGGGTCTCGGTGTCGATGTTGCCCTGCGGAATCGATGCGTAAAGGATGTCGGGATTGGTGGGATGCACGAGGAGCGCACCGATGCGGGAGTAGGCCGGGATCGACGCACCTCCGATCGGAAGCCACGTCGTGCCGGCGTCGGTGCTGCGGAAGATGCCTGCGCCGTCGTAGGCGCGCTGGCCGAAGCTGGGGTCGCCGGTGCCGAGGTAGACGACGTTCGTGTCGAGGGGATCGTAGGCGAGCGCGCCGGCGGCCTGGGTGGGGAGGTCTTCGGTGACCGGATGCCACGAGCGGCCCGCATCCCACGAGCGCCAGACGCCGCCGTCGGCGGCCGCGGCGAACATGGTTTCGGAGCGTTTGGGATTGACGAGCAGCGCGTTGACGCGTCCGCCGATGTTGATGGGTCCGCGACTCACCCACTGGTTTGCGAGGGCGGGGGCGGGGGTGCGTCCGTCGGCCGCGGGTTGGGGCGTGTAGAGCCGCATGCTGGTGCGGGCCTCTTCGGTCGCCCGCACGCGTGCGCCGAGGGGAATCTCTCCCCCGGGATACGTTGCGCGGGTGTGGAAGTACTCGTGCCGGGCGCGCGCCTTTTCGGTGGCCGGGGTGGGCGGCGTGCCGGGGATGATCGAGAGCGCATCCTGGGCGGCCAGAGGTGCGGTGAGGAGGAGCGCGGCGGCGGCGGCGAGGAGGGCGACGGCGAGGAGGGAGCGGAGCATGGCAGACTCACACGAACGATTGAACGGAATCACGAAAACTACACCCCCCACACCCCCTACGCAAGCAGTGAAAGGAGGGTGGACGTCCCCGTCCACTCTTGACGAATGCTCAGCGGGTGCAGGGTGGACGAAGACGTCCACCGACCGGTCAAAAAAAAAGCCCCTGCACTGCAGGGGCTTTCAGGAACTTCCGACGAATTACTGCACCGAGTATCGGTGCTGCGACGAGTAGACCGCGTCGTGCGACAGGAAACGTCCGCCCCAGCGGTAGCGGGTCGTGTAGTACCCGTCGGTGATATGTGAGTAGATGACACCTCGTCCAGTGGACGAGTGCGCGAACACGCCGTTGCCGATGTAGATGCCGACATGGCCGATGCGCGCCGATTTTTTCGAGCGACCCGCGAAGAACACAAGATCGCCGAACTGGAGACTGTCCGGATTGAAGACCGGCATGAGCTGCTGAGCCTGCCACCGCGAGTTGCCGCGGAATGCCGGATCGAGCGTATTGCTCACGACCGCTGATGTGAAGCCGGAGCAGTCGACACCCCGAGTGGAATGCCCGCCGAAGCGGTAGCGTACGCCGAGCCATTGATCGATGGTGCCGATCAGTTCGGCTCGTAGCTCGGAAGATGCGAAGGGGGAGCGGTAGTCGAATGTGGCAGGTACCGACACATACAAGCGTGTCATTTCGGCATTCTTTGTTTCGTGAAGATCTGCATAGTCCGGCAGATATTTACGAAGCACAGAGATCGACTGTTCTCTGGTCACGCCACGAGACTTCTTCGACGTGCGCGCCTTGGCCTTCCTGGCCTTGCGTGCTTTCTTCTTGCTGCTCACGGTCTTCTTTGCAGAGACCGTTGAAGCGGTTGCCTTCTTTGCATGCGCCGTTGCGGTGAAGACTGCCTCGGCGCCCACGAAAAGGAAGGCGGTGAGCAGCAGGAGGGTGATGGACTTCTTCATAGTCCTCCATACAGTGAAAAACATTGTGAAAGAACGACTGCCCGAATTACTCTCGAGCAACTCCACAATGTAGCACATCCCCCTTTTTCACACAACCCCGACGGGCACTTTTCTGAAAGTGCTGAAATCACGCCGAAATCGCCACATCGGTCACAGGAACGTCGAATCCGTTGCATTTCTGGCAGACCGCGTCGATATTCCCGCCTGTCTTATCACATGATGAATTCCCATGCGTGACTTGAAAGTGATCGCGGTGCTGCTGGGGGTGCTGACCCTGTTTGCGATCGGCGTGGTGCTGCGCGAACTGCAGAGTGTGCTGCTGCCCTTCGTGATCGCGGTGTTCCTTTCGCTGATCTTCAAGCCGGTCGTGCTCGTGCTCACGCGCCGCCGCGTGCCCATGGCCGTCGCCCTCGTGGTCGTGGCGGTGTTGATTGCGGGACTCCTCTTCGGCGTCTCGATGATCATCACCGCGAGCGTCGAGAGCTTCATCGCCACCTTGCCGCGCTACCAGAGCCGGCTCGACGGACTCATCACCTCGCTCGCCGGAACGGCCGTAGCACTCATCACGCAGCTGGGCTACAGGCCAGAAGACCTCCGCATCACCGATGCGATCAGTGCCTCGTCGATCACCGCGGCGGTCGGCGCCTCGCTCGGCACCATTCTCGGTCTGCTTTCCGATCTTTTCATGGTGCTGCTGTTCATGATCTTCATCCTCGCCGGCAGCGGACAGCTCTCGCGCAAGATCGAAGGAGCCTTCGAAGACGAGCACGCCCGCAGCATGGCTTCGATCATCGCAGCGATCGACGAGAAGGTGCGCCAGTACCTCGTCACCAAGACCCTCGTCTCGGCCGGCACCGGCGCGCTTTGTTCCCTCATCCTCTGGATCGTCGGCGTCGACTTCCCCCTGCTGTGGGGATTCATCACCTTCCTCTTCAACTACATCCCGAACTTCGGGAGTCTGCTCTCAGTCGTCTTCCCCGTCATCCTCGCCCTCGTGCAGTTCGACTCGCCCACGCCCGCGCTCGTCGCGCTCGTGCTGCTGGTGGTCATGCAGAACCTGATGGGCAACATCCTCGAGCCGCGGCTCATGGCCTTCAGCCTCAACCTCTCGCCCGTGCTCGTGCTGGTGAGTCTCATCTTCTGGGGCTGGCTCTGGGGCGTGGTCGGCATGATTCTCGCCGTGCCGATCATGTCGATGATCAAGATCGTCTTCGAGCACATCGACGCGCTCAAACCCGTCGCCGCCCTCATGAGCAGCGGAGACCATCGCGCATGACGCATCCGATCGCGCGCGCGCAGCGGAGGCTTCCCCTGCGGGGATGCGGGATGGGGGGAAGGATGGCGCGCCTGCGATGCGGATCCCGCACCCGGGTGGCATCCGCCCTCATGGCGCTGATGCTCGTGCTGCTTCCGCTGCTTGCGGGGGAAGCCACCGCGCAGGAGGCGCCGTTTGTGCAGACGGGGGTGGCGTCGTTCTATGCCGAGGAGTTCCACGGCAAGCGGACGGCGAACGGGGAGACCTACAGCATGTGGGCGATGACGGCCGCGCATCAGACGCTGCCGTTCAATTCGCTGGTGAAGGTCACGAATCTCGAGAACGGGAAGTCGATCGTGGTGCGGATCAATGATGCGGGACCCTTTGTCGACAATCGCATCATCGATCTGACGCGCGCCGGGGCGGCGAAACTCGGGATGATCGAGAAGGGGACGGCGCGGGTGCGGCTCGAGGTGGTGGGGCGCGACGAGTCCCGCGAGACGACGGTGTCGGACAACGAATACTACGACATCACGGCACGGCGCACGCAGCTCGAGGGATTCGGGATCCAGCTCGGGTCGTTCGAGGACATGGACAATCTGATCCGCCGGCTCGATGCGCTCGAGCGGAAGGGGATCGAGGGTGCGGTGGTGCAGATCGCGCGTACGAGCGAGGGGGTGCTGCACCGGATCGTGGTGGGGAATTTCCCGACGCGGGCGGCGGCCGAGAAGCGTCTCGCGGCGTTGAAGGCCGCAGGGCTTTCGGGGTTCGTCTTTCAGGTTCGCTGAAAATGGAGGGCGGTCAGGCCAGGAACAACATTCCCACCCCGGCGACGGCGAGCAGCGCCCCGAGATACGCGACCCAGTTGAGGCGCTGTTTGAACACCAGCACGAGCATCGGCAGCATGAGGATCGGCGGCATGGCCATGATCGTCGCGGCCACACCCACCTGCGCGTTCGCGACCGCGATGAGGCTGAAGGTGATGCCGAGCCAGGGACCGATCACCGCTCCCGTTGCTGTCAGCAGCAGAGCGCGGCCCTGGCCGCGATAGGCGACGAAGGGATTTGCGTAGCGTCCCGTGAAGTACATGACCGGCGTGATGATGAGCACTGACGCGGCAATGCGGATGAAGGTGGCGACGAAGGCGTTGACCTCGCCGATCATGAAGGCCTGCTTGGCGAAGATGAGTCCGCCCGCCTGTCCCAGCGCGCCGAGCACGGCGTAGAACACACCGGCGGGGTTCATTGCGTGGGCGGCTTCCGCCGGCTGCCGCTCGAGCACCACGATGGTGATGCCGGCGATGGTGACCACCATCCCTGCAATGGCCCACCACGACATGATTTCCCCCAGGAAGACGTAGGCGAATATTGACGAGAGCGCCGGGGCGAGCGACATGACGAGCATGGAGATGCGGGGACCGACTTCCTGGAAGGCGCGGAAGAGGAAGGTGTCGCCGAAGACGAGTCCCACCGCCCCGCTGATGGCCAGCAGTACGATTTGCCCGGCGTCGAGGTCGATCGCCGGCTGCAGAATGGCGATCGACGCGGCGAGCAGCACGAGGGCGATGAGCATGCGCGTGATGTTGACCTGTGTGGAGCCGACGCGCGCGATGGCCGATGAGAATACGAGCGCCGTACCCGACCAGAGGATGGCCGTGACGAGCGCGCTGAGTTCTCCGACGAATGGCATAGTTGCTCAACTTCGCACAATTCACGCCCTTCGTCAAATGAACGGTCGGTGGACATAGACAGGTCGGTGGACGTCTTCGTCCACACTGCACCCACCGAGCATCCGTCACGAGTGGACGAGGACGTCCACCCTCCTTTCTACAAACTTGCGCGCACGCCTTCGACGACGTCGGGGTAGAGCAGGGCGGGACGCAGTTCCTCGAGCATGCGCATGATGTCGAGCCGCCGCGACTCCATCAGGAACGACAGCTGCATCGGCGTCAGTCGTTCTGCCGCCTCACTGAACGGAATCACACGTGGTCTCGGCAGGCCAAGCACCTCGGCGACAGCGATCGACAGGTCGCCCCATTTGCCAGGGGTGCCATCGCTCACATTATACGCACCGTGTGCGTCACGCACCGCCGCCAGGTAGGCGATCCGCGCCAGATCGTCGGCGTGAATGCGGTTCGTCCACCCCGTATGCGCGGGATCGACGACCGGTGTGCCGGCCCGCACCGAATCGATCGGCAGGCGGCCGGGACCATAAATACCCGGTACGCGCAGCACGACGGTGCGTACGTCCGTCAGCGCTCCCCAGGCCCGCACCGCGTTCTCGGCGTCCACCCGTCGCTGGGCCCGCTCGGTGATGGGACGCAAGGGAGCATCCTCGCGCACCCACGCCCCGTCGCAGTCGCCATACACACCGCTCGTGCTCGCGTAGACCAGCACGTGCGGTCGCACCTGATGGTCGAGCGCGCCGAGCAATGCAGACGTGCGCGGATCTCCATATGTTGTGGATGGAGGAGGAGCGAAATGGAAGACGGCGGATCCGTTCGCGGCGAAGGGACTGAGGGAAGCCCCCCAGTCGAGATCCCCGCGCACGACGCCGAGTCCCGCCGCGGCATACTCCATCGCCCGCGTTTCACTGCGGGCCAGTGCCGATACCTCGACCCCACGCGCGAGAAGGATGCGTGCCAGACGCATCCCCACATCGCCGCAGCCGACGATCAGGGCGTGGGAAAACGGTGAATCCGGAAGTGACGCGACTGCATCAGACATGCAGATCAATTCGTTGTGAGACAACACGAGAACAGCTTCCCATGAAAGACGCCTGGAACGAACGCTACGCCGCCGCTGAATGGATCTACGGCGAATCTCCCAATGAGTTTCTGCGCACACAGCTCGCCACATTGCCTGCGGGACGCCTGCTGCTGCCCGCCGAGGGCGAGGGGCGCAACGCCGTGCATGCCGCGCGCGAGGGATGGCAGGTCGAGGCCGTCGACTTCAGCGAGGAAGGGCGGCGCAAGGCGCTCGCACTCGCCGACCGCCATGGAGTCGCACACAGCATCACCTATACGCTCGGCGATCTGGCGCATGTTGAATTCGCCGAGAACAGGTATGACGCGGTCGCACTTATCTACGCGCATCTGCCCGAACACGTGCGCATGCATGTGCACGCTGCATGCATCCGGGCCCTGCGGCCGGGTGGCACGCTCATCATCGAAGCATTCACGCCGCGACAGCTCGGCAACACGAGCGGGGGACCAAAGTCGCTCGACCTGCTCTACACTGCGGATTTGCTTGCGCGTGATGCCGAGGGCATGATCATCCGTCAGCTCGAGGAACGCGACGTCGAGCTCGACGAAGGGGCGTTTCATCGCGGTACCGCCTCCGTCGTGCGACTCGTCGCCATGCGGTAGTACGCGAACACCCCAAAGGCCCGCAGCGCTTGACTCTGCGCATGCGACGTGCCCAGATCATCGACGCCGTATCCGTCTTCACCCCCGTTGGGATTCCAACCATTCCGGATTGAGTGATCCGCATCGCGGTGCAGCACCACGCGGGCCCTCCCGCCGTGATTCGACCAGACGTGCTCAAGCATCCGTTCGATCTTCGGCAGCAGATCAGCTAGTTCGTTCGGAGCCGCCGCGTATGCGTCGAGCAGATAGTGCACGAACGCGCCGTTGCCATCCATGTGAATCTGGAAGAAGTCGGTTGCATCGACCCAGCCATTGGCGGGATCCATGATGTGTCGTGCGGTGGCGACGATCATGTCCTTGTACTTCTTCTCTCCCGTCACGCGATGCAACGCTGCCATGATCGAGCAGTATTCCGTGCCGTGCCATGGGATTTCCTTGCCGAAGGCGGCGCGTCCGTCACGACCCTTCCAGACACCTCCGCCGCGGTAATACCGCTGCTCGATGCCCGGTGTCGTGCCGTCCCCGTTCCACACACGCAGCGCATCGTCGAGAAACTCCTTGTCGCCCGTTGCTTCGTAGAGCCTGCAGGCGACATTCACCATCTGGTTCATGTTGCTGTTGGTGAAGATCTGATCGCGGACGTCCGCACCCGGAGGCCAGTTGTACCAGGTCCAGAAGCCTTCATGCTTCGAGAGGCGTCCCTCGGCCCGGGCTTCCAGATAGCGTCGCTTCGCAGATTCGACCCACAACCGGTTCGTGCGTCCCGTCACATCCCACCATTCCAGTTCTGCAAGCGCACACCATGCGCGATCGTCGACCCAGGTTCCGTTGAACAGCGCGAGCAGATCCTGTTCGACCGTGTAGAAGTGCAGCATGCTGCTGTCGCCTGTCGCGCGAAAAAGGTATGCTGCGCCAATGGAGCCGTTCGCGCCCTCCCATCCCCGCGAATACACCTGCCGGTGCCGTGCCTCGATCGCGTAGGCGCGCTGCAGCCAGGGCTCCGTCGGTACGTGCCGTGCGGGGACGTAGGCCGCCGCTTCGGCGCTGGAGCCGGGAACGAGCATGCGGTGCACATCGGTTACGATGACCACCGCAGTGAGCACGGAGAGCGCCGCCACGGCGAGTACGATGCGCTCGATGCGACGGCGGAAGGGGGGCGAAGTGGATGTCGGGGATGACGGACGTGATTGTTTCATGGGCGACTCCGTGATTCCAGTCCGTATCCTACGCAGTCCCCGGCTCAAAGGCAAATCCGTCGGAAGCGGTTGATTTCCTTCGGGACAGAAAAAAGCGTATTTTTTCACGACTTGGTGCTCCGATATTGTGTAGCACGAGTTCATGATCCTCATTCACATCCAGCGCATCGGAGAGAAGCCGCATGTCGAACGCGTATTTCAAGGTTCCAGTCCCGGTCAACGAGCCGGTCAAGTCGTATGCCCCGGGCAGTCCCGAGCGGGCAGAGCTCCAGGCAAAGCTTGCGGAGCTGAAGTCACAGGTTGTAGATATTCCCCTTATCATCGGTGGAAAGGAAATCCGCACGGGCGACACTGCGGAGATCCGCGCGCCACACAATCACGAGCTGCTGCTGGGCCGCTATCACAAGGCCGGCGCGAAGGAAGTGGAAATGGCCGTCGAGGCCGCGATCACCGCGCAGAAGTCCTGGGCCGACATGCCCTGGGAACATCGCGCATCGGTGTTTCTGAAGGCGGCGGAGCTGCTGGCGGGACCCTGGCGCCAGACGATCAACGCAGCCACGATGCTCGGGCAGTCCAAGACTGCCTATCAGGCCGAGATCGACTCCGCCTGCGAGCTGGCGGACTTCTGGCGCTTCAACGCCTACTACATGACGCAGCTCATGGCCGAGCAGCCGTCCTCTTCCGCCGGTGTGTGGAATCGTGAAGAGTATCGCGCTCTTGAGGGATTCGTCTTTGCGGTCACGCCGTTCAACTTCACGTCGATCGCTGGCAACCTTCCGACCGCACCCGCGGTGGTCGGCGGCGTCGCCCTCTGGAAGCCGGCGTCGAGCGCAGTCTATTCGGCATACTTCCTCATGAAGTTGCTGGAGGAAGCGGGGCTTCCCGCCGGTGTCGTCAATTTCGTACCGGGTTCCGGCGGTCAGGTGGGGAATCCCGTCATGGCGAGTCCACACCTCGCCGGCATCCACTTCACGGGTTCGACCGAGGTGTTCCAGCAGATGTGGAAGACCGTCAGCGACAATCTGCCGCGCTGCAAGTACTATCCCCGCATCGTCGGTGAGACGGGCGGCAAGGACTTCATCTTCGCACACCCCTCCGCAGACGTCGATGCGCTGGTCGTGGCCGCGCTGCGTGGTGCCTTCGAGTATCAGGGTCAGAAGTGTTCGGCCGCATCGCGCATGTACATTCCCCAGAGCATCTGGGCCGAGTTCAAGGCGAAGTACGTGGCCGAGGTCGGCAAGATCAGGATGGGCGACATCGAGGACTTCACGAACTTCATGGGCGCGGTGATCGACAAGGGCGCATTCAAGACGATCACGTCCTATATCGATCACGCGAAGGCCGCGTCGGATGCCGAGATCATCACCGGCGGCAACTATGATGATGCGAAGGGATGGTTCATTGAACCGACCACCATCGTGACGACCAATCCCCGCTTCAAGTCGATGGAAGAGGAGATCTTCGGACCCGTCATGACGATGTACGTGTACGAGGATGCGAAGCTCGAGGAGACGTTGGATCTCTGTGACTCGACGTCGATGTACGCGCTCACGGGTGCGATCTTTGCACAGGACCGTGGGGCGATCGTGCACATGTCGAATCGTCTGCGCAACGCCGCGGGCAACTTCTACATCAACGACAAGCCGACCGGCGCGGTCGTCGGGCAGCAGCCCTTCGGCGGTGCGCGTGCGTCGGGCACGAACGACAAGGCAGGCAGCGCGATGAACATCATGCGCTGGATGTCCGCCCGCTCGATCAAGGAGACGCTGGTGCCGCCGAAAGACTGGCGCTACCCGTACATGGGCTGATCCACCCCCGGTTGTCAGACACACGAACAGGTGCGACCCTCGCGGGCCGCACCTGTTTTTGTCTGGGAGGACGGACGCCCTCGTCCGTCTGTACGTCAGTACCGGGAGGACGGACGCCCTCGTCCGTCCAGCCCTCCCCTACTCGTTCAACATCATGTCGAAGAGCGTGCGCTGCAGTTCGACATTCTCGAATCCCACCGCGACGCCACGCCGGATGTCGACGGTCACATATGCATCGGCCATCGTGAACAACAGCATCGTCGACATGCGGTCGGACGCGGTAGCGATCCGGAAATCGGCCTGCAGCGCGATCAGCTTCCGCTGTTCGCTCGCGATGAAGCGCGACTCGTGCGCGAGTACGGGCTTGTCGGTGCGCAGGGACGTTTCCCGCAGCATCGCATGGTACTCGCGTGTGAACGATCCGCTCGGTTCGCTCAGCAGGAGCATCCCGCGACCGGTCGTGTCGGGCTGGCGGCGTCCCGCCGCATCGAGTACGAACCAGGGACCCATGCAATGGCGCGGGGCGGGTGTGATGGACACGGTGATGCTCGCGCCGGTGCCACGTTCAGGCTGCCACTCATACTGCACGGTCGTCCCGAGTTCGTCGAGGTCCGCCTTTTCGACGGTGGTGCGTCGCAGCCCCTCGTGCCGGGCCGGGAACACGAGTCCTGTGACCGGCTCGCGCCATGCGGCATCCGGCGTCGGCGCGACAAAGGTGCTGTCGGGTCCCTCGACCGCGTCGAAGTACATCAGGCATGACCGTGCCGCGTTCATCTCATAGTTCATGCGCGCCGTCAGGCGCTCCGTTTCCGCTAGATCGAGATCGCGCGTGCGCAGCACTTCACGGCAGGCGCGATGATACACCGCGAGGTCGTTCCAGATTTCCGCGACGCGCGATACCGCAAGCACATTGTCGGGACGCACATTCAGTTCCGTGTAGCATCGAACGAGCGCACCAGTTCCCATGCCGAGTTGCATCATGCCATCGATGAGCAGCGTGTCGAAACCAGCATCATGCGGCAGCGCCGTGTACAGCGACCGCTGTGCGGCCGCCGCCGCCGCATCGCCGCGCAGAACAGCAGCGGTATAGCGTGCGCGGGTGACCAGTCGAAACGGTGCGCCGCGGGTGATGGCGAGAGCGAATGCGGAATCGGCCGGGAGCCAGCGTGCCACCTGCATGAGTGCACGCCCGGCACGGTAGGGATACACACCGGAGGTCGTATCCAGCGCGGCGGCACGCATGTACGCGTGTCCCGCCTGTGAAAACATGCGCACGCGCATGTACTCATCGCCGACGGAATTGAAATCGTCGGTTGATTCGGCATGGCGTTCCGCGCGAAGCATCATCTCGGGAATCTCGGCACCGCGCTTGCCATCGTACATGATGCGCGCCAGCAGCAGACGGGGCGAGACGGATGCATTGCCGCGCGAAATCGCCTCGCGCGCATGCTGCTCGGCCGCACCATGGTCCCCGGCGTTGTAGTGCGACCATGCGAGCCAGTTCGAGAGGGCGGATTCCTGCGCATGCACGCGGGCGGCCGTGCTGAAGAAGACGATGGCACTATCAAAACGTTCCACATCGAAATGGAGTCGTCCCATACCGTAAAGTGCGTAGAGATTCGTGCTGTCGATCCCCAGCACGAGCTGCCAGCGATCGCGTGCCAGAGAAGTGTCGCCGGTTTCAAACGCCGCCCAGGCCTCCTCGTTCACCCGGTCGAGCTGCTCCTCGACGGGATCGGGCTCCTCCTCGAACTGTGCGTGTGCGGCGATCGGCGCGAGCACAAGGCAGAGCAGCAGCGCGAACCGTGTGGTGGTGATGCGAAATGTCGTTGTCATGAAACACTCCTGTGCTGATTCCCGTTGCGTGGTCGTTGCCCGTTGTCCCTTCGTGATCACGAAGCCCCGCCCGTGATCGTGCGGCCCATGCCGCGGTCTCCCTGTCTCGTGCCTGTCCCCACCGGGATAGTCTGCTGATCTGCCGCCCGCGCGCCCATGGCCTCACTATCGTATCGTTGGTATCGCAGCGCATCCCGATTCATCACCTCTCCCACTTCCGTTTCTCCCGTTTCTCGTTCCATCCCCCGTCAGCGCATCCTCCCTGCTTCGTCTCTCCCCGACCTCGATCTCACTCCCGTTCTGCCTCTCCCTCATCCCTTTCCATTGTTCCCGTCTCGTGGTTGCCTCCCTTTTCTTCTTCCGTCGGGATGCAAACGTACATTCATGAAGCGTGCCATGAAATGCAAACAGGGAGCCATGCACGCACCGGTGCATGCATGAAACGAGGGACATCGCCGAATACCCCTGCAAACATTGGGTGAAAGGAGGATGGATGCCCGCGCTGCGCGCGGGGGATGCCCCGACCGCTGTGGAAATCCCGCACATCCCCTGTGCCGCAGTGGCACGTCGTCACCCGATCACAGCCGTACACCACAGCGGAAGCCGCCCGCGCCGCCCGTTGCTGCAGAGTTTCGGATCCCGATATCCCGTGTCCGCGCGCCGTGGTCAGAAGGGAGCGCCGTCGCGACAGCCAACGAGCGAGTCGAGATGCTGCCGGGAAATGGGTCGCAGCGTGTGCACGATGAACTTGCCCTCGCCGGCGTTGCGCCGCAACAGGGTCGTGCGAACCATGTTCCAGCGGGAATCGTACGGCACGTAGACGCGCCGGCCGAGCGGCTCCGTCACGGAAATGATCCGGAAGAACAGGTCCATCTCGAACATCGGCCCCGTGCTCTCCCGCTCGGTCATGACCGAGAAGATGCGTGCTGTCGTGTCGGCGAGCAGCGCCTCCACACGCGTCGAGTCCCAGTCGTTGATCAGCACCGACGCCCCCGGCGTGCGCGCGGCATACCAGGCATAGCAATCGGCTTCGTCCGACAGTACATGTCCGCCGCGCGTATCGGCGACGATCTGTTTCCAGGGACTCGCATACACCGGCATCATGAACGTCGTGTTCGCCTGCCAGTTCCACAGCGAGGGCAAGGCACAGACTGCGAGGACCACGACGATCGCACGGCGCAGCCAGGTGACGGGCACATGCTCCCACCACATACCGAGCAGGAGGAAGAGCACGGGCAGCGCGTGCAGCGTGCGCGACGGTGTGTAGATGAAGCTCGTGTGGCGGGAGATGAACGTTGTCAGCAGGGCGGTGAAGGTTACACCGCCAAGCACGAGCAGGAGCAGGAGTCCGGATCCAGGGGTGGTGAACAGGCGTCCCCGGAGCCGTGGAATCACCAGCACCGGTGCGAGGGCGAGCAGTGTGGCGATCACCCACGGATCGATCGGCATGGAGGTTTCCCCGGCGACGAAGGCGTAGAGCGCCCAGAGCATCTTGAGCGGAATCGCTCCGAATCCTCCCCCCAGATCCGCAACGCGTTCGACGCCATGCAGTGCGGCGAGCTGTTCGAGCAGCACGAGCACCCATGGCAGGAACGCCACCGCGGTGATGCCGGTCGTGGCCAGATGCCGCAGCAGCAGATCGCGCCGCACGAACGCGGTATGCACGAGATGCAGCGCGATGACGATCGAGGTCGGATAGTCGGTGAACAGCAGTGCGAGCGAGAGCACGACGCGCCAGACGTCGAGCGCGCGCGTGGGCTGCTCGAGCCACCGCACGTGCACGAGCGTGAGCGCGGTGGCGAGCGTGGCTGCGAGGGTGTAGTAGCGCAGCATCGGCAGGAAGAGCCACAGCTCGGGCGCGATGACGAAGAGCAGGAAGAACGCATGCCAGCGCGCGGCGGGCAGCAGCTTCCGCCAGAGGGCGAGGGTCACCCCGATCAGCAGCATGCCCTGGAGGGCCTGCAGCATCCGCAGCCCGACTTCGCCGTCGTCGGCCAGCAGCATCCATCCCTTCACGAGCAGAAAGTAGAGCGGGGGATGGTAGTCCGCCGCAAGTGTGGCGAGGAAGGATGCGCCCGTCTGCGCCGAAAACTGGATCGTCATGATCTCGTCGCCCCAGAAGCTCTTGGTAGCGGAAGCCACCGCTGCAATGACCAGCGGGGGGAGGATGATGACGAGCGCGTCGAGCAGGCGACGGAGGGATGCGGACATGGCCGGGAAGAAAAAGAAATGCATGTGAAAATACGGCGCGATTTCCCATTTTAGAAAGATTGGAAAAATGGCATGAGACAGGATAATCACAGCACGGAACGTACGAGCATCACGATCAGGGGAGCGCGCGAGCACAACCTGAAGAATCTGGATCTCGACATCCCGCGCGGACGGCTCGTGGTGATCACGGGACTGTCGGGCTCGGGCAAGTCGAGCCTCGCATTCGACACGATCTATGCAGAGGGACAGCGTCGCTACGTCGAATGTCTTTCGGCCTATGCGCGGCAATTCCTCGGCACGATGGAACGACCGGATGTCGACAAGATCGAGGGACTGAGTCCCGCGATCGCGATCGAGCAGAAGACCGTGAGCCGGAATCCCCGCTCCACGGTCGGCACGGTCACGGAAATCTACGACTACGTGCGTCTGCTCTTCGCGCGTGCGGGCGTGCAGCACTGTGCGGCCGACGGTGCGATGGTGCAGAAGCAGAGTCTCGATCAGATGACCGACCGCATCATGGCAATGGAGAAGGGCACGCGCATCGTGATCCTGGCTCCCGTCGTGCGGGGGCGCAAGGGACATTACCGCGAACTGTTCGAGGATGTCGCGCGCAACGGATTCACGCGTGTGCGTGTCGATGGCGAGCTGCGCGAGATCGAAGCGGAGATGAAGGTCGACCGCTACAAGATCCACAACATCGAGATCGTGGTCGACCGGCTCGTCGTGCAGCCGGATGCGCGCACGCGGCTGGTGGATTCGCTCGAGATCGCGCTGCGGCGTGGCGACGGGGTGGTGATCATCTCGAGCGATGCGGGCGACATGCTCATGAGTCAGAAGAACGCATGCCCTGTCTGCGGCGTGAGCTATGATGATCCACAGCCCAACTCGTTCTCATTCAACTCGCCCTTCGGTGCGTGTCACGCCTGCGACGGACTCGGCGAAACGCGCGACTTCGACATTGATCTCGTGTTGCCCGATCCCTTCAAGTCGCTCAACCAGGAGGCGATCGTTCCCCTCGGCAAGCCGCGCAACACGTGGTGGTGGGCGCAAGTGAAGGCCGTCGCCACGCTGTTCGACTTCACGCTCGACACGCCGCTCTGCGACATCTCCGAGCCCGCGATGCAGATGCTGCTCAACGGCAGCGGCAAGGAAAAGCACAAGATCCCGTACACGCATCCGAACGGACGCAGCTCGATCTACACCCATTCGATCCAGGGCGTGATTCCGGGACTGCGGCACTACTACGAAAACACCTCGTCGAACCACATCCGCGAGTGGGCCGAGTCGTTCATGACCGCAGTGCCGTGCACATCGTGCGGTGGCGGTCGACTGCGTCCCGAGAGCCTCGCCGTGCGTTTCGGAGACCGCTCGATCCACGATGTGTCGACGATGTCGGTCAAGGATGCACTCGCCTTCTTCACGACGCTCGAACTCACGCCGCGTCAGCAGGAGATCTCCCGGCAGATTCTCAAGGAGATTACCGCGCGCCTGAGCTTCCTGTCGAATGTCGGTCTCGACTACCTGACGCTGTCACGCACCGCGCGTTCCCTGTCGGGCGGAGAAGCGCAGCGCATCCGCCTCGCAACGCAGATCGGCACGCAGCTCGTAGGCGTGCTCTACATCCTTGACGAGCCGTCGATCGGACTCCATCAGCGCGACAATTCACGCCTCATCTCCTCGCTCAAGCAGTTGCGCGATCTCGGCAACTCGGTGATCGTCGTCGAGCATGACCGCGAAATGATCGAGAGTGCGGATCATGTGATCGACCTGGGTCCGGGTGCCGGCGAGTTCGGTGGCCGCATCGTTGCCGAAGGCACGCTGCGGGATCTGCTGGCGTTGACCAACGGAAATGGCAACGGCCTCAGCAACGGCAACAGCCATGGCAGTGGCAGCAGCAACGGCATCAGCAGCAGCAACGGCAGCAGCAACGTCGACGCGGCACTCACCGCGCACCAGCAGATGGCAGTCAGAATCTCGAGCATGGGGTCGCTCACCGCGGAATACCTGCAGGGCAGACGCAGCATCGCCCTGCCGGCGGCACGGCGCACGGGCAACGGCAACGTGTTGCGGCTCATCGGCGCGTCGGGACACAACCTGCAGGATGTGACCCTCACGCTGCCGCTGGGAACCTTCATCTGCGTGACCGGCGTGAGCGGCTCGGGAAAGAGCAGCCTCATCAACGAAACCTTGTACCCGATCCTCGCCCGGAAGTTCTACAAATCGAACCTGTCGACCCTGCAGTACCGGTCGATCGAGGGACTCGAGCACATCGACAAGGTCATCGACATCGACCAGACCGCGATCGGCCGCACGCCTCGCTCGAACCCCGCCACCTACACCGGACTCTTCACCCTGATCCGCGATCTGTACACGAGCCTGCCGGAAGCGAAAATCCGAGGCTATGCTGCGGGACGCTTCAGCTTCAACGTTGAGGGGGGACGCTGCGACGCATGCTCGGGCGACGGTGTTCGTCGCATCGAGATGAACTTCCTGCCCGACGTCTACGTGCTGTGCGAGGTCTGCAAGGGCCGTCGCTACAATCGCGAGACGCTCGAGGTGCATTTCCGGGGGAAGTCGATTGCGGACGTCCTCGAGATGCCGATTATCGAAGCGTACGAATTCTTCTCCGAGATCCCCCGCATCCAGCGGAAGCTCGAAACCCTCGTGAACGTGGGACTCGGCTACATCCGTCTGGGTCAGCAGGCCACGACGCTCTCGGGTGGCGAGGCTCAGCGGGTGAAGCTTTCGACCGAACTGTCAAAGATCGGAACGGGCAGCACGCTCTACATTCTTGACGAGCCGACGACGGGTCTGCACTTCGAAGATGTGCGCATGCTGCTCGATGTGCTGGGGCGATTGGTCGAGAAGGGAAACACCGTCGTCGTGATCGAGCACAATCTCGATGTGATCAAGACTGCCGACTGGGTGATCGACCTCGGTCCCGATGGCGGTCGCGAAGGTGGTGTGATCGTCGCCGAGGGTACGCCCGAGCAGGTTGCCGAGGTGCAGGAGAGCCACACAGGGCGCTACCTCCGCGCCGAGCTCGCCCGCTGATCCCCGGGAGGACGGACGCCCTCGTCCGTCACAGGAGGACGGACGCCCTCGTCCGTCACAGGAGGACGGACGCCCTCGTCCGTCCAACACCCGTTCACACCGCAACTCCCGGACAAATCACCTGTACAAAGGGGAAATTTTCCCCCGCCATTGCAGACAATCCCCGAGAACATTATTTTAAGATCGGAATGTACGAAATGGCATTCCGCACCGTCCCACAACAAAAGGTTTTCGACATGATCGTCATCACCGAAGAATGCATCAACTGCAACGCATGCATCGACGAGTGTCCGAGCAACGCCATTTACGGAGCCGGCGAAACGTACAAGCTCAACGGCACCGAGATGCCGCCGCTCTCGAGCGACTACACCTTCAGCGTGCCCGAACTGTGCACGATGTGTGAAGGGTACTCGCCCGAGCCCTCCTGCATGGGTGTGTGTCCGTCGGATGCAGTCATAAACAACTGACGCACGTTCGCGATTCCGAGGAGTCGCAGCGGGGTCCCGGACGGGACCCCGTTTTCATTTCCAGCGGTACGCGCAGGGTGTGCGGCTGCCTCCCGCTCAGATCAGTCCCGAACCGAGCAGCACGGCGATCACCACGAGCATGACAGCGACGACACGCTGCACGGCGCGCATGGTGACCTTCGTCATCAGGCGGCTTCCGACGTATGCCCCGAGAAATGCCGCGAGGGTCGCGGTGACCAGCAGACCGACGTTGGGAGCGAGTGCATCGGAGCGCAGGTGTCCTGCATACATGCCGAGTCGGGTCACATCCACCAGACAGGCGATGGTGACGCCGGTGGCGATGAAGGACTCCTTCGTGAGACCTGCATGCATGAGGAAGGCGCTGCGCAATGCACCCTGATGGCCTGAGAGTCCGCCGAAGAAGCCGCTGAGGAATCCTCCCGCCACGAGATGCCGCCGGTCGACGTGCAGGTGCTCGAGGCGGGGAGTGAGTTCCAGCGCAGCGAAGACGATCATCACGACGGCGATGGCGAGCGAGACGGGGCGCAGGTGCCAGATGCCGCCGCCCGCGCTCCACGACGCGATCGGGGCGAGGTCGCTGAGCGTGACGAGCAGGTAGGCACCGGCGAAGGATGCGGCAATCGCAGGCAGGCCGAAACGCACGAGCACTCCGCGGTCGGTGTGGCGGCCGAGCAGCACGAGCTTGAAGAGGTTGTTGAGGAAGTGGACGATGGCCGTGAGAGCGATGGCGATGTCCAGCGGGAAGAAGAGCGCGAAGACCGGCATGAGTAGGGTGCCGAGTCCGAAGCCCGAGAACAGCGTCAGTGCGGAAGCTGCGAGCGCCGCGAGTGCGATGATGACATGGTCCATGGTCGGACAATATCGCATCACACCATGAGAATCCCATGAGGGATCAAGGTGTTCGAGGTGATTGCGTACATTGCGAGAATGACACGAATCTCCGCCTCGCGCGTCACGACCGTCGTGACCCTCGCGTTGTTCGCTGCCGGGTGCGCAGCACCCGTCGCCGTGCGTGAAACCCGGGTCTCGCCGTCGCCCGCAGTCCTCACCCCCGCACCACTCGTCGAGCCACCACTCGCGACACTTCCGGCCGACAGCCTACTCGGCAGCTTCGACCACCGCTCCTATCCCCGCGCCGCATCGCGCTGGGTCGACAGCGTCATGGAAACACTCACGCTGCGCGAACGTGTGGCACAGATGGTGACGGTGTACGCCGTGGCCGACATCCGCGGTCGCGCGCTGCGCGAACTGCGCCGTGATGTGGCCGATCAGCGGGTCGGGGGAGTGATCCTCTCGCTTGGCGGAGCGGCACGCGCCTCCCGCCTCGTCACCGCCCTGCAATCCCTCGCAGCGGTTCCGCTCCTCTTCAGTGCGGATTTCGAGAACGGCGTCGGCATGCGTCTGCGCGGTACGACGAGCTTCCCCTCGATGATGGCCCTCGGCGCGACCGGCGATCCGGATCTCGCCTATGCGATGGGCCGCGCCGTGGCCGACGAGGCACGCGCAGTCGGCGTGCGACAGAACTACGCACCCGTCGCGGATGTGAACATCAATCCCGCCAATCCCGTCATCAACATCCGCTCTTTCGGCGAACATCCCGAGCACGTCGCCGCCTTCGCAGAAGCCTACATGCGCGGCCTGCAGGACGGCCGTATGATCGCGACGGCCAAGCACTTCCCCGGCCACGGCGACACCCACGTCGACTCGCACTCACAGCTGCCGACCCTCGACCACAGCGTCGCCCGCCTCGACAGCATCGAACTCCTGCCCTTCCGCCGCCTCGTCAACGCAGGCGTGCTCTCGGTCATGACAGGCCACCTCGCCGTACCGTCACTCGACACCAGCAACCGGCCCGCCACGCTCTCGCGCCTCATGGTCGATTCCCTGCTCCGCGCGCGGCTCGGGTTCCGCGGACTCGTCATCACCGATGCCCTCAACATGAAGGCCGTCACGCGCACGGGCGGTGGCAATGGCGCAGTGTGGAAGGATGCCGTGCTGGCCGGAGCCGACGTGCTGCTCATGCCCACCGATGCAGGCGCCTGCATCGACACGATCACGGCCGCCGTCGCACGTGGGGAAATCCCCGTCGACGAGATCGACCGGTCCGCCCGCAGAATCCTCAGCTTCAAGGAATGGGCGGGACTCGCATTGCCACAACTGCGCACGACAGGCGCGTCGCCGCTCGCCGACACGCTCGATGTGCCGCAGTCTGTCGCTGATTCCCTGGCTGCGCTTGCCGACGCCTACGACGTCATCGCCCTGCCCGACACCGCGGCGCACCGCGCACTCGCACGCACGATCGCACGGCGATCCATCACCCTTGTGCGCAACGACAGCGCCCGCGTCCCGCTCATGGACGCCGCCGCACGCGCGCAGCGGATCGGCGTGCTCTGTCTGCTGCAGGGACGCGATGACACCCAGGCGCGTGCCTTCACCTCGCGCGTGCGAGCGTCGCTTCCGATGGGAGCGGCGGTGTACGCCGAACGGACGGTGACCGCCGTGCAACGACGGGCGATGCTCGATTCCCTGCGCGGAGCCGATATCCTCGTGATCGCATCCTTCGTGAACGTGCGCAATGGTTCAGGGGAAATCAGCGTGAGCGCCGACCAGCAGCTGCTGCTCGAGGACGTGCGCGCGCTCGCGCGGCCGGCGATCGCCTGCGCGCTTGGGAGTCCCTATGTCGCAGCCGCGACCCCCTGGGCGGAATCCATCCTCTGCGGCTACGGTGCCGACGCTGCGACCACCGCGGCCATGGCCGACGTTCTGACCGGTGCACTTCCGGCGCGTGGTCGGCTGCCCGTGAGCATCCCCGGCATCGCGACGCAGGGTGTGGCGTTGCGCACGCGCGTGCAGATGGTATCGTCGGTCCAGGCGACACCCGTCGCTGTGGACGCGCTTGACGCCGCGGGCATCGCCGATGCACGGCTCGCACCGGTCGACAGCCTGATCGAAGCGTCGGTCGCCGCGCACGCCTTCCCGGGCGCACAGCTGGTCGTCGGCACCCGCGATGGGGTGCTGCACGCCCGCGCCTTCGGTCACCTGACCTATGATTCAGTGGCGGCGCCCGTCACGCTTTCCACCATCTACGACATCGCCTCGATGAGCAAGGTCGTCGCGACCACGACGATCGTGATGCGGCTTGTGGAAGAGGGACGCCTCGACCTCGATGCACCCGTCGCGCGCTACGTGCCCGCGTTCGCGCAGAACGGGAAAGCGGACGTGCGGGTCCGGAATCTGCTGCTGCACAATGCGGGACTCGCCGCCTGGCGTCCTTACTACAC
This sequence comes from Bacteroidota bacterium, assembly GCA_023432805.1. Taxonomy (GTDB): domain Bacteria; phylum Bacteroidota; class Ignavibacteria; order SZUA-365; family SZUA-365; genus JAEYUG01. The sequence goes on from JAEYUG010000081.1 coordinate 25,893, forward strand.
GTTCATCCATTCCGCCCGCGCGCTGCGCGACACCGTACTCGCCGAGCGCCTCGAGTACATCCCCGGCACGCGAACCGTCTACAGCGACCTCGGCATGATCACCCTCGCCGAGGTAATCGAGCGCATCACGGGCGAGCGTCTCGACACCCTGGCGCGCCGATGGATCTTCGATCCACTCTCCATGCATGCCACGATGTACACTCCGGCCGATTCCCTGCGTGCGCGCATCGCGCCCACCGAACTCGACACGATCTGGCGCAGGCGTCTGGTGCATGGCGAAGTGCACGACGAGACGGCGGCGTTGATCGGAGGCGTGACTGGGCATGCGGGATTGTTCTCGACGGCACCCGATCTTGCGCGCTTCGCGCAGATGATCCTCTCCGGTGGCGCAGTCGACGGGCACCGCATCGTCCATGCGGAAACCATCGATCGATTCACCCGGCGTGCGCATCCCGGAACCACGCGCGCGCTGGGGTGGGACACGAAGAGCAGCATGGGGTCGAGCGCCGGCCGCTACTTCTCCGCGCGCTCGTTCGGTCACACGGGCTTCACCGGCACCTCGATCTGGATCGACCCCGAAACAGGCATCTACGTGCTGCTGCTGACGAACCGCGTGCATCCGACACGAAACAACCGCGCACTGCTTTCGCTGCGCGCGGTTGTTCATGATCGGATCCGCGAGGCTCTCGCGGAAATCGAGTAACTCCTGGGGTTACATCACCAGACGCGTCACTGCGTCACCACCATCCGCACCCTCGCCAGCACGGCGCTTCCGACGGCTGTCTGCGCCCGCAGCACAACGGTGTATGCGCCGGGCACGAGATCCCGCACCACATAAGGAAGCATGTACGTGCCCGCAGCGTAGGAGCCGCCGGCCACGCGCGCCACCTCGCGACCCAGCACGTCGACGACGTCGAGGGTCAGGGTCGTGGCCGTGGCCAGATCCGCGACGAAGGTCGTGACCTCGCCGGTGCGTACGGGATTCGGGTAGCCGGCCGAGAGGGTGACCGTACCCGGCTGCGGCAGTGCGTCTGCCGAGGTGGTGGTGCCGTTGCCGACGAGCGGAATGCTCGTGGCGGGCGACATCACGTCGTTGCTTTCCAGGGAGAGGATCGCGGTGCGCGGACCCCAGGTCTTCGGCGCAAAACGCACCGGAACGTTCACCGAACCACCGGGCGGGATCGGGGTCGCGGGCGGCGCAGTGAAGGAGAAGTCGTCCTTGTTCGGACCCTGCAGACCGTAGTTGAGGGTGACGAGATCGTCGGTGCCGGTGTTGGTCAGCACGAGGGTGTGCACCTTCGCACTGTCGACGTACACGTAGCCGAACTGCACGGTGGCGTCGCTCGGTGAGACCTTGGGATTGATCGCCTCACCGCGCAGTGGAATGTAGTACTCGGGCTCGACCGGGTCATTCGACGCGACAAGCAGCCGGGTCTGGAACACGCCGGGCAGCTGCGGGGCGAAAAGCGCGCGTACGCTGTCGACATGCGCAGGGAACCAGAAGAACGTGCTCGGTCGCGCAACCTGGAAATGAATCGAATCAGCGCCCGACATCCGCTCCTCGCTGACGAGCAGGTTGAGGGCGCTGCGGTTCTCGAGACGGATCTCCACAGCCTTCGTCGTGCTGAGCTTGATCTTTCCGAAATCGATCGATGCCGGTGCATGCAGAAATGCGGGGATGCCCGGGGGAATGCCGCGTCCGCCGAGATCAATGGTCGGCGTGCCGAGGCGCGCGTCGGATTGCACCGCCGCGATGCCGCGGTACCGCACGGTGTCGGGTGGTGCGAAACGCACGACGACCGGTGCGGAAGCCCCGGGAGCGACCACCTGCGGCGCTGCCGAGATGATGCTGAAACCGACACCGAGTGCCGACGCATTGGTGAAGTTCATGTCGCGCTCTCCGGTGTTCTCGACAAAGAAGGTCAGATCCCGATGACGGTTCGTCGAGACATCGCCGAAGTCGAGGGCACCGGGACGCAACAGCACGGCAGGCGCAGGCGTATAGCGCTGGATCGTGCCGAAGTCCCCGACCATCCACAGATGTCCGCTCGGCTGTGCCGACAGGTCGCGGAGTCCGGTGGCGGGATAGTCGGTGCGATACAAGGTCGCTCCACCGTCCTTCGTGCGTGCCACCGAACGGCTCAACACGAAGAACCCGTGCTGGGCGTCGGTGAACACGATGCGGTAGATCACATCGAGTCCGGGCATCGTACCGGGCTCCCAGGTCGCGCCTGCATCTGTCGAACGCAGCAGCACCAGCTGTCCCCCTGCCCATGCCTCGGTGGCTGAACTGAAGGTGATGGTCTGCAGCGCGGCGGTCGTGCCGCTCGCGCGCGGCGTCCATGTCGCCCCCGCATCGGTGGTGCTGTAGATCACGCCGCCCGCGCCGGCGACCCATGCCTCGGTGGCGGACCGTGCATGCACGTCGTTGAAGTCGTGGGTTACACCGGGATCGGTGAACAGCCAGGTCGCACCACCATCGTCCGTGCGGGCGATCGTACCGTGGTTGCCCACAAGCCAGCCGTGTGTCGGGTCGACGAAGACGATTCTGTTGATCTGTCCCGCCGGCGGAAGGGTGCCCGTGTTCGTCCATGTCAGACCTGCATCGGTCGAGAGCATTGTCTCTCCCTGCGTGCCGCCGCCCACGAGTCGCGAGGCGGTGATTGCGTGGCCGATGCGCAGTGCGGGTGCAGGTGCGGCCGCTGCGCGGTTCGGTGACCAGGTGCGCCCCCAATCGGAGGTGAACACCGCGGTACGCGCACCGAACACCCATGCCGTCGAATCATTGAGCGCCGAAGCCGACAACATGTGCGCGCGTGTGATGCCGCTTCCGCGCTGGACCCACGTCGCGCCACCGTCACTGGTCTGGAAGATGCCACCGCCTTCCCCGATCACTGTGGCGCTCAGGGCATCCTTCACATGCACACTCTGGAAACTGTAGCGCAGGGTACTGTCGACGACGAGCTGCTGCCAGCTGCGTCCCCCATCGGTCGTGCGGTGCAGCGTGCCCTGGCTGTTGCTGAGCATCCAGCCGGTCGTCGCGTCGGCGAAGCGGATCTGCCTGAGCAGGTTGACGAAGATGGTCGTGTCGGTCCATGTCGCGCCGCCGTCGGTCGTGCGCAGCAGGAACTTCGACTCCTGCAGTGCGAAACCGGTCTGGGGATTCGTGAAGGCGACCGACACGATGTCGCTCGTGATCGCCAGCGTGCTCTTCGACCAGGTGGTGCCATTGTCGGTAGTGGTGAGGATCACACCGCCGCCACACACGGCGGTGGCGTGGGCGGGACCTGTGAACGCCACGTCATAGATCACGGTCGTCACCCCTGTGGGGAAGCGGCTCCATGTCAAGCCCATGTCGGTGCTGCGCGCGATCACGCCGCTGCCGCCATAGCCCCAGACGCTGCCATCGGGATGCAGTTTCGCCCGCTGGATCGAATATCCGGGTGGCGGGGCCAGCTCCCACAGCATGCCGCCGTCGGCGGTGCGGAGAATGGTGCCGTTGTTTGCTGTGATGAGTCCGGTGTTCACGTCCGTGAAGACGACGCTCAGTCCGATGAACGGTGTAGTGCGCATGGGGGTGTGCTGCATCGCCCATGTCGTGCCGCCGTCGGTGGTTGCCATCACGGCGCCGTTGCCGCCGGTGACCCATCCGCGCAGGGGAGTGGGGAATGCGGCGTCGAACCATTCGTTGCCTTCGGGCAGGGGACTCAGCCAGGTCCATTGCGCATGCGCAACCGATACGGTTGCGAACAACAGGAGCAGGATGATGGTGCGTACCATTCTCATGTGAGCCTCAATGATTGGATGGAAAAAAGAATATAAAAAGAATTCACGGGAGCGGGGAGGTGAAAGGGCCTTCTTTGTGAACGCAGCATGAAATCACTAGGTTTCGACATTCCACATGCACATGTCCTCTTCCATCAGGAGTTTCAGATGACAGAAGTTGAACCCGGGTTCGAGCAGTTCAACGAAACCATTCTCGTCGAACCGCTGTCGCCCAGCGATCAGTTCGTCGGCATTCTTGCAGAGCCATCGATCGTCTACGAAAATGTACGCGCCGTCGGTGCGCGCATCATGAACTGGCTGCTTCCCCTGATCGCGCTCGGCATCGTCATCTCGGCCGGCATGGTATTGCGCACGAACGATCCGCAGTTCATGGGCAATGTCTACGAGCAGCAGGAAAAGCAGATGACCAAGCAGGTCGAGTCCGGCAAGATGACGCAGGAGCAGGCCGACGCGGCGGCAGAACAGATGAAGTCGTTTGAAGGATTCACGAAGATCATGATGATCGTCGGGGGAGCGATCGGTCCCGCCTTCGGATTCTTCTTCATGAGCCTCGTGTTCTGGATCATCGCCAAATTCGTGCTGAAAGGTGAGATCACATTCGCGCTCATGCTGTCGACGATGGGACTGAGTCTGTACATCAGCATCATCGACCAGCTTGCCACGCTGCTTGTCGGCTATGCCACCGGCAACATGCTGGCAACATTCTCCCCGGCTGCGTTCATGACATTTGATGCGACCAGCAGTCTCTACAAGCTGCTCAGCCAGATCGATCCGATTGCGATCTGGGGATATGTCGTCTTCTCGATCGGACTCTCCGTCGTGGCCGGTATCGACCGCATGAAGGCATACGCCGTCGTGTTCGGCCTCTGGCTACTCTTCATCCTCGGAACATCGTTCATCTCGATACCCGGCATGAGCTGAGACTTCCCCCGGGAGTGGCGGCATACCGCACGCGCACGTGCAACGTGCGGAGCAGCAACATCCCCCGAAAACAGTACGCCCCGCTCGAGAGCGGGGCGTATGCGTTTTTCCCGGGTTGACGTGTCAGACAGCGTCGATCTTCTCGATGCGCGCGCAGTGGCGACCGCCTTCGAAAGGGGTGGTGAGCCAAGTGTCGATCATGGCGGTGGCGGTCTCCCAGTCGGCGAGGCGTTCGCCGATGGCGAGCACGTTGGCGTCGTTGTGCAGGCGCGAGAGCCTGGCGGCCTCAACGGTCTGGCACATGGCGGCGCGGATGCCGCGATGGCGGTTGGCCGCCATGCCGATACCCAGTCCGCTGCCGCAGACGAAGATCCCGCGCGAGCATTCGCCTGCGAGGATTCCGCGCGCGGCTGCGTGAGCGAAGTCGGGATAGTCGGCGCGCTCGTCGCTGAACGTGCCGTAATCCTTCCACGGCAGTCCACGTGCATCAAGGAGCACCTTGATGCGCTCCTTGTATGCATACCCTGCGTGATCGGATGCCAGTGCGATGGTCATGAGCATGCGTGGGTCGGTGTGGTGTGCCCTACAGTACGACCGAGCGGCCGATCCAACCGTAGCAGTCACCTGCGATTTTGTAGGGCTTGCCCTTGGGCACTTTGTTGACGAACAGATCCTCTGCGGTCGGGGTCAGGGTCTGCAGCTGCGCGGCACGGGTGCGGGCCTGGTCGGCGACTTCGGGGTCGCGTGCAGCCTGACGGTACATGTCCTGTGCAAGTGCATAGACCGCCTTGTCGACGACCTTCATCTTGTCCCATCCGCCGCGCTTGGATTCAACGCAGCGCTGGGCGACCTGTTCGTAGCACTGGCCGATCAGCATATAGGGGCGGCCCCAGTTCGGGTCGATCGAAAGCGCCTTCTCCGCGCTTGCACGCGCCTTCTGCAGATCACCGGTCTGCAGCTGCACGTTGCCGAGGTTGAGCCAGTTCTCCTTCATGCTGGGGTCGATCTTGAGCAACTCCTCATAGCTCTTCACGGCGTCGCGGTAGTCGCCCTTGCTCTGCTGGGCCTTGGCGAGACGATCCCAGTACGTGCGGACGGTCGCGTCGATCTGCACCAGCTTCTTGAAGTACACGACGGCGCTGTCGTAGTTCTGCAGCGTCTCGTAATACATGTTGGCCAGTTCGTAGAGCTTCTGCCGGTTGGTGGGATCCGCAAAATACGCATCCCGCAGCACGCCCGCGAACTCCTCGGGATCGGTGATCAGCTGCTTCATGAACGCCTGCGCGGTCACGTTGTTCGGATCCTTCTCGAGCATCTTCTGCAACACACCGACCGCCTTCATCTTCGTCTCGGGTTTCGCAGCGTACAGACGTGCGAGACGGTCGAGCCAGTAGATGTCGGTGCCGACGTAATCGCCGGCAATGGCGGCTTCGTACGACGCGATGGCTTCCTCGGGACGTGTTTCATGGTACTTCTCGAGATAGTAGCCCTTGCGGAACAGACCTGCCTTCTTCTCGGCCGGGAACGTGGCGATATAGTCATCACTGAGCAGGAGGACGGTGTCGGCGTGGCCCTTGCGCACCACGGAATCGGCAGAGCGCACGATCATCGTGTCGTAGATCTCGATCATCTTGTCGTGCAGAGTTGTGAAGCGGGCACGGTCGAGACCATGCACGGTCCATCCCGCCTTCAGCGCGGGTTCGAACTCCTGCATCTTGTAGTATTCGAGAAAGAGACTCCAGTTGCGTCTGATCAGACGCTCCTTCTCGTCGACCTGCTCCTGCCCGAGGGCGCCGGTGGCGAGCATGGCCAGCAGCGCAAGGCTGAAGAAGATTCGGGAACGCATAACAACCTCCGTGGGAAACGTTCGTGTGTTAGTCCGCAGCATGTCGAATGAAATAGAATTCTCCGACACTGACCGAGAGCGAGAGCCGGAAGACCGAGCGTGCGCCGAGTGTGTCGCCGTCGTTTCCGCGCCAGCCGTACTCGAGCGCGAGATCGACTCGGTTCTGTCCGATGATGGGCAGGCCTGCGCCCGCCGTGATGAAATATTCAGAAAGTTCGTTGCCATCGAGCCGCACGTGTGAGATCTGGTGTGCGAAGCCGAACCGGTACACGACAGTGTTGACGTCGTCCTTGAGTCGGCTCTCTGCAGCGGGAATCCACTCGACACCCGCTCCCAGTCTATACGAGCGACCGAGCATGCTTTGTTTCCCGTCGAACACCTGCGCGTCGGTCCAGTCCTGTACTGTGACATCGGCGGCAAGCAGCAATTCCTTGTGCGCGCGGTACGACAATCCTGCCGACAGGCGCAACGGCAGGTCGAGCGTGCCCGAACGCCCCGTCACCGTCGAGTCATGTGTCGAGTACTCGACAACGGTGCGTCGCGTCACGTTGAGGGAAGTTGCCCCCTGCACGGCGAGGCCGACATTCAGATCCTCGATCGGCTGCAGCGAGAGTCCGGCCAGGAAGCCGCTTCCCCCGTGTGCATCGGAACGCGTCTGCACAGAAGGGAAGTACGTGCCGTTCGCGAAGCGCACGTCACTTGCGTGCACAGCACTCCCGAAGAAATACTGGTACGCGATGCCGAGGCTCAGCCAGGGCGTGGCGCGCACGGCAGTGCCGAAGCGGAACATCGAAATGCCGCCGCTGCCGCTGTAGTCCGCCGTGAATGCCTCGTCGCCCAAGGTGCCCGACCCGGTGATTTCATATCCCACGCGGCTGACGGGAAGGAATCCCGCCACAATGCGCGTACGCATCGCCTCCTCGATCGGGAGCGAAAACTGCAGTCCCTTGATGCCGAAGCTTCCGTACGACAGTGATTGATCCTTCGCGTAGGACTCGGTTTCATAGGTGCCGTCGCCCTGCAGGCGGAGGCCGTTCAGATCCGTCCAGAGTGCGGGATTCATCATGCTGATATCCTGCCCCGAACGCAGCGCGGTGCTGGTCCATCCCAGTGCGCGGTTGCGCGCCGTGATCGGAAGCTGCAACTCGCCGCCACCATAGCGGGAGAGCACGGTGCTGCCGTTCTGCGCCTCTGCGCTTGCTGCTGCAAGAAGCAGCCATGCGGCAAGGCCGCCCATCAACGCGCGCGTCATTGCTGCCTCGTGTAGGTGATGACGAATCTGGGACGCAGCTCGAGCGGCGCCGTGGCGCCGTGGAACGCCGTGCGATCGAGGTCGGCGATTTCGCCTGCCTTGACGAGCACGAAGGCGGTGGTGAGTGCAGGACTGTTCACCCAGCGCTGCACGACGCTCACGAAGAAGGGAGCCGTGCAGGAATATTCGCCAGGGGCACCCGTCCGTTTCGCCACACCATACGTGCTTCCGAGCGTTCCATCTGCCTTCAGTTCGTAGACGAGCAGAGAGTCGATGCCTCGATAACGGATCAGCGTGTGTGCTGAATCGAGATGCAACGTCATCGTCACGGCGTTGATGATGCTGCCCGATGGGATCGCCCCGAAATCGGGCACGACGTGCCCGCGACGCGCAATGCCGCCGAGCATGGTCAGCGACGTCGCCGGTGGATCGATCGTGCAGTTCGCAATGTAGGCGTCTTCAGGCAGCGTCGCCGTGATCGTCGTGTCCTTTCCGTTCCACAGCATGCGCACGACCAGCGAGGGCGAACGGGGATTCGCAGTGCCGTCGCCGAGGGGATCGGTCGAGTGAAACGACTGCACGACGTTCATCCCTGCGCCGGGCTCGAGCAGCAGTCCGTAGATCTGACTGTGCGTCCCGTCGAAACTGTGTCGAAGCCAGGTGCGCACAATGGACGAATCGATCGCGATGCCGATGCTGTCAGCCGCACTCCCCGCGTACGATCCTACTGTCGTGGTCGCAGCGCCTCGCAACACCCCGATGCTGTCCCATGTCACCGTGTACGAACTCCACGCCCGTCCCATCGCGCGAATACTGAGTGCGATGGGATCACTGGTGCTGCCGATGCGGTAGAGGGAGGGATGCAGTGTCAGCGTGGCTGAGAGGATGGTGCCGCCGCCGCCGATGTCGTAGGGAAATCCGAGCCAGCGAATCACAGCGGAAGCCTCATAACCGTCTGCCGCGCCGATGGAAAGCAGCGGAGAGCCCGCCGTGGTGATGCGGGTCAGGGGACTCGATGTCGCGGCGATTGCAGTGCTGTCGCTTCGAGAATCGTATGTCGTGAGGTTGACGAGATCGCCGTCGGGCAACAGCGGCACTCCCGTGGGTGATGGATCCTGAAAACATCCGGCAAGAACAAGCGCAAGCCCGAGCGCGAAAAACGAAAGGTGTTTCAACGGGTAGCCGTCAACGTGGATGGAGGCGGTGGTGATGTTCCGATGCATGCATGCGGTGCGCACTGTGTGGGCAGCATTGCAGCATCCTCGAAACATACCGCGCACGTGGATTCATGACAAGGGTGAACGACAGATCCATGCACGGACGGCCGCATCATCTCATTTCTTCTTGAGCAGGGTCTTGTACAACTCGATGTACCGCTGCGCGGAAGTATTCCACGTGAAGTCCATCACCATGCCGCGCTTCTGTGCCGCCGTCCAGACATCCTTGTTGGCGAAGGCTGCGATCGCGCGCGTGATCGCAGCGAGCATCGCGTCAGCCGCGTAAGGCTTGAAGACGAAGCCCGTACCGGACTTCGGCTTGTCATCGAGGTCTTCGACCGTGTCCGCAAGTCCACCAGTGGAGCGCACGATGGGCAGGGTGCCGTAGGCCAGGCTGTACATCTGGTTGAGTCCACAGGGTTCGTACATCGAAGGCATGAGGAACATGTCGCTTCCTGCCTCGATCACATGGGCGAGGTTTTCGTCGAAGCCGATGTGCACGCCAACCCGCTTGTGATATTTCTTTGCCGCCTTCTGCAGCATATCCTCATATTTCTTCTCGCCTGAACCAAGCACGACGAGCTGGCAGTCGAGCTTGCAGATCTCAGCGAGCTTCTCCTGGATCAGGTCAAAGCCCTTCTGATCCACAAGACGTGACACCATGCCGATGACGGGGGTTCCGGCCGAGAAGGGCATGCCGAAATGCTCGAGCAGTGCCTTCTTGTTTTCGATCTTGGGTCCGAGATCCTCATGAGAGTACTGGGCGGCGATCGACGTATCGGTTGTGGGACTCCAGATCGTGGTATCCATGCCGTTGAGCAGGCCGAAGGTGTTCTTCGCCTTTTTCTTGAACACGCTTTCGAGACCGTAGCCGAATTCCGCACTCGAACGGATTTCCTTCGCGTAGGTTTCGCTGACCGTGGTAATGGCGTCGGCGTGGATGAGTCCCGCCTTCAACATGTTCAGATTGCCCTGATGCTCGAGCGCATCGGATTTGAACAAGCTGGCAGGGAGTCCCGTTTTGGCGAACGATGCGGCGGGAAAGACTCCCTGATACGCAGCGTTGTGTACGGTGAACACGATCTTCGTGTTTTTGAAGAGCGGTTCCTTCGCGTATTCGGTCTTGATGAGTGTTGCGATCAACGCCGACTGCCAGTCGTTGAGATGGAGGATGTCTGGTTTCCAGCCGAGACGCAACAGGGTCTGGATCACACCGCGGCAGAAGAAGATGAACCGCTCATCGTTGTCAGGCCAGGCCTGCCTGGTTGCGGGATCGGTGTAGAGATCCGCACGGTTATACAGATCGTCGTTGCTCAGAAAGTAGACCTGCACCTTCGTCTTGATATTGGCAAGAAACGAAGACTTGACACTGCCGAGCAGCGTCTTGTCGCCGACGGGAATCGGCATGTCGGTCAGACGCTTGATGTCGTGGATCTTGAATCGCCTGTCACTCACCGCAGCGTACTTCGGCATGATCAAGCGGATGTCGTGTCCCATTTCACGCACCACCTGGGGCAGCGCACCGGAGACATCGGCCAGACCGCCGGTTTTTGCGAACGGCAGGACTTCGCTCGACACGAACAGGATGCTCAGCGGTTTTGCCATACGATCTCCAGGTTGACGGGAGTGAAATTCTACTGCAACGTGTAAAATTACGAAAAACGCATAAAAACTCCAATTCCATCAGGGTTGGAAGTGGTTCCCGCAAGTTTCCGTGGGAAAGGGCGTCCTTGGCAGCCCTCGGGGGAAGCGGCTGCAGTCGCCGAGGCACTGCCTACCAGGCGAGCGCGAGTGTTGTGGAGGGAAAATATGTCCGCAGGATCGCTCCGACCTTGATGCCCATGCGTGCGCGTCCGATCGCACCCCACTGGCACAATCCGATACCATGCCCGTTGCCGCCGCCATCGATGCGAACGGTGCGGATCATGCGTGCGGCGTCGCGGTCGATGATCAGGTCGAAGAGGCCGCTGCGCAGCACGCTCGACGCGTCCGTGCGTCGGAGCGCCCAGCGAATCCGGTCGCCCTCGAGCACGAACGACCGTCGCCGCGCACCGCTCATCATGGTGATCTTCAACTGTTGCACGCGACCGCTCGGCATGCGGGCGAGGATGCGCATGTCGACGAGTGTCCATGCCTCGTCGGCGAAATCCGATGCTTTGATGGATTCGTCGGCCGATGGCAGGTAGGTGCGCAGCAGGGCCTCGAGGTCCCGGCGCGTGTACAGTTCGCTCCACCGGTAGGATGGCGAGATGCGGCAGAAATCCCCTTCGCCGCTGCGGTCGCGCACGCCGGCCAGATAGGGCTTGCTCTGGGGACGCTTCCACACGAGGCTGACGGCTTCGGTGGCACCACCGCAGGTCGAGTGGAAGTAGCATTCCGCATACTTCCCTTCGAAGGTCAGCACCTGTCCGCGCGTCTCGCGAATCGCGCGATTCGACAGTTCGGTGCGCGTGAGCATGCCGGTGTAGACCTGATCGCGCGTGTCGGCATAGACGTCGAAGAGCCGGCGCAGGGGCAGGTCGATCTTCATCATCGTGTAGGTGCGCGCGATGATGGCCTGTGCCTTGACGGCCTCGAATTCGTTGTCCTTGCGGTTGCGGCCGATTTCATTCGGGACGACGCTCTCGAGATAGCGCTCGACAGGCAGGATGTTGACCAGGTACATGTTTGTCCCATCGCTGGCGAAAACCAGCGTATCGGGGTACAGCTTCCCATCGATGTCGAAGGTGGAGGCGGGATTGCGGTGGTAGCAGCGGAAGACGCCTTCGATGCGTCCGAAGTCGCGCTCCCCGGCACGCACGGCCATCGATCCATCCGCCTGCAAGGCGCAGGAGAGGCGCGCAGCCTGTGCCATGACGGAGGAACCGCGGGGAGTCTCGATCACGGCGCCCTCCTGCATCTGGACGCTGGTGGCCCCGGCGAAGTCGGCGATGCAGACGCGGACGGAGGGGACGGGCGGGGCGGACTCACGGCTGGCGGAACCCGAGCTGCAAGCAAGGATGGCACATGCGAGGAACGGGACCAGGGCGGGCGGGATGGCCGCGCATAGCCGCTGCCGCAGAGGATTCATGGGAATGTGGTGCGGACCCGGGTGGTCTGGATAAACAAAAGGGCATCGTCTGATGACGTGCCCGTTCGTGTGTGTCGGCGATACGACCGCGTCACCGGAACATGGCCTTGATGCTGCCCCACGTGCGCTTGACGCTGCTGACGTTCGGGCTGACAGACACCTCGCTCGACCAGGAGACCTGCGAGCTGCCATGGTCGCTGATCTTCAGGCGGTAGGTGTAGGTGGTGCCGCTTTCCTTGTAAGCTGAACGGTCGATGTACTGATAGGTCGAATTTCCCCCGCGGGGCTCGACGGTTGCGATCGTGACATACTCGCCTGATGCTCCCGCCCTGCGCACCACTTCGAAGGAGCGCACGTTCGATTCCGTGCGGGTCTTCCACTCGAGCACGACATTGTCGCCTTCACTGCGTCCCTGAAAATACTCGAGGAATGCGCCGGCGATGATCGGCGTGGCAAGGAAGAGAAGTATGGGAAGAAGAAGAAGTGTGCGTTTCATGGAGTGCATGAGAGTGTACGGCACGACAAAATAGGGGGCTCGTTTCTGAGAAGCAAGTACCAAATGCACGGACGTCCCACATGCACGGGTGTGATTGGATCATGGCAGGATTGGAGGGATATGTGATGGTACGGCTGTCATCGAGGGAGTAGTTTCGTTGTGTGATGCTGCTCGGACCATATCGACACGCGGTGCTTTGCACCATGCTCCTCTGCGGAAGCGTCTCGCTTCGCGCCCAGGTGGTGATCAATGAACTCATGCCGGCACCTGCAGCGGGACTCCCGGAGTGGATCGAGCTGCTGAATGCGGGTTCCGATTCGGTTGATCTTGCAGGGTGGAGCGTGCGCGATGCGGCGGGCGGTCGGGTGCTGGTGTCAGCGGTCGGGATGCTTCCCCCGGGTGCCAGCGTCGTGATTGCATCGTCAATCGGACTGGAGGGTGCCGTGCCGGGACGGGAAGCATGCATTCTCGTGCTCTCTCAGCTTCCATCCCTCAATAATGGTGGTGATGATCTGGTGCTGCTGGATGCCGCAGGGGAACAGGTGGATTCGATGTTCTACCGAAGCGGATGGGGGTATGAAGGCGGAGTGTCGCTCGAACGGGTCAGTGCCGCATGGGAGGGAACGCTTCGTGTGAACTGGCGGGCATGCGTCGATGCCACACGGATGACCCCGTGCGCCCCGAACAGCGTGGCACTGCCGCTGCTGGATGTGGCCGTCGATCCAATCCGTGCCGTGGGAGAGGCGCGGATGGAGGCTCCGGTTCGGGTGGCTTCGGTCGTGAGGAACGTGGGAGTCGGGACGGTATCGTCGGTCGATCTGGTGGTCTATGAGGATCGGGATGGAGATGGCGTTCCAGCACCGTCGGAGCGCGTGATCGATGGTCATTGGTCGCAGTTGGCTGCGGGTGATTCGGCGTCTATCGAGTGGCTGCTGGATGCTTCGTCCGAACCGCGACGTGTGTTGTTCTCGGAGGTGCGCGCCACGGGCGACGAGCGGTTCGAAAACGATGCGCGCATCGATACCCTGCGCATGGGTGTCCCGCTCGGGACGGTGCTGATAAACGAGGTGATGTATGCACCACGCGACGGTGAACCGGAGTGGGTCGAGCTGTTCAATGCCTCGTTGATGGATGTCGATATCGGTGGATGGAGCATCGGTGACAGCGAAAGCTGGCGGGTCTTGCCATCTGCGACAATCCGCGCACAGGATTATCTCGTGCTGACGCCGTCGGGATCCTTGCTCGACTGGCATTCCACGCTGGGTGAGCGCATGTGTGTGGTCTCGCTGCCTTCGCTCAACAATGGTGGTGACCTGGTTCGCGTGCGGGTGCCGTCGGGACGTGTGATCGACAGCGTTGCCTGGTTGCCGGACTGGGGGGGGTCGGAGGGACGGAGTCTGGAGCGTATCAATGTCCGCGTGGCTGCGGCGGAACGATCGAATTGGACCGGCTCCTCGGATGCACGTGGTACCCCGGGTCGCCGCAATGGAAACGCGATCCGCGATCATGACCTTGCGCCCGTGTGGGTGCAGGCCCTGGCAGGTCATCTGCTTGGCGTCTGCGTCAAGAACATCGGACTGCGTGAGATGCCGGCCGGAATCGTGACGCTGGTGGCCGATCGGAATCATGACGGGCGCGCAGGGGGAGATGAAGAAGTGGGGCAGCATCCCGTGCCAGCTCTTGCTGCCGGTGACAGTGCGATTGTCGTGATGGCACCTGGTCCGGACGGACGTGCAGGTCGACGACGATGGATCGCTCATGTGTCTGTCGCTGGAGACGAAAGGGACGCCAATGACACCCTGTATGCTGTGACGAATGTGGCTCTGCAACCGGGCGTGCTTCGTGTCAACGAGATCATGATGGCGCCTGTCGCGGGTGAGTCGGAATGGATCGAACTTGTACATGCTGGAGGTGAGCCTGTTGCGCTCGATGGCGTCGCGTTGCTGGATGGGGCGACCACAGGCGGGACGGTGACACGAACAGTGCTCTCTACCGCTGCGATCGTGACGGACGGTGCGCTGGTGGTCGTCGCGGCCGATAGTTCGGTGTTCGTTCGCTATACCGAGCTGCGAGGACTGCTCACAGCAGGCGCTGCCGTGATCGTGACGGGAAGGTCCCTGTCCCTTGCCGACGAAGGAGATGCAGTCGTGGTACATGACGCGGGTGGGCGAACGATCGATAGCGTGCGGTATCAGGCAGCCTGGCATCATCCGGAGATTCTGGATGCACACGGACGCTCGCTCGAGCGACTTCATCCGTCATTGCCTTCGAATGTCGCGACTTCATGGAGTACGTGTCCCTTGCCACGAGGCGGTACACCGATGGAAAGAAACGCGGTGTGGCTTGATGCGGCGCTGGGAGTCCCGTCTGCCATGATCGAAGCCCACCCGAATCCGTTCTCCCCGGATGGGGATGGTCATGAGGACTTCTGCATGATCGGCTACCGACTGCCGATCGCGACTGCCGTGTTGCGCGTACGCGTGTTCGATACGATGGGGCGATTGTGTCGAACGCTCGCAGCTGGGCAGCTGAGTGGTTCTGAGGGACAGATCTTGTTCGACGGTTGCGACGAGCAGCGACGTCGTCTCGACATCGGTCTGTACATTTTGTATGCGGAAGCGGTCGATGCAGGTGGGGGGGTGGTCGCGTCGATGAAATCCGTCCTCGTGATCGCGACGCGACTATGAGGCCTCTCCACCGTGCTGCGAGTCCATGGTGATGCGAGGTATGCGCACCAACACTCTGGTTCCCGTCGGCGTGGCTCGTGCAATGGAGAATGTGCCACCAAGCATCTCTGCCCGCTCACGCATGCCGACGAGACCAAGGGAGGTCGTCTGGTGGAGGGCTTCGTCGGTTATTCCTCGACCGTCATCGTGAACTGTCATGATCAGGTCGTCACCGGCCTGCTTGAGCGTGACGGTGAAGCTGCGTGCCTCGGCATGGCGTGCAACATTGGTGAGGACTTCCTGAAAGATGCGGAACAGCGCTGTGGATGTACTCGGAGAGTGTTCGTCGAGAGCTAGAGGGAGGTCTGCAATGCAACGGATTCCAGTGCGTCGTTCAAAATCCCGGGCATGCCAATCGAGTGCTGCCACGAGTCCCAGATCGTCAAGAATACCAGGACGAAGCTCGCTGGAGATTCTACGGATGGTTTGGATCGTCTCGTCGATGAGTGTGTCCATCGCATGAATCCGTGCGCGTGTGGTTTCGTCCGGTTCACTTGCAGATGATGCAATTCTGCGTGCGATCCAGGAGAGGTCCATCTTCAGTCCAGTCATGGCACCGCCGAGTTCATCGTGCAACTCCCGCGAAATGTATGCGCGCTCCTCTTCACGGACCGACTGAAGGCGCGCAGCGAGTGCACGCATCAACCGTTCGGACGCGCGGAGATCCTCCTCTGCGAGCGTGCGCGGCGTGATGTCACGAATCACATGAAGCAGCGCCCGGCGTGAGCCCGAGTCGTCATGCAGGTGTGTGAGGAAGTGCTCGGTGTGAATCACGTCTCCCGAGCCGCGATAGAGTGTCCAGTCGGTGATGTACGTCAAACCCTTTGCCAGCGAGGTGTTTGCGCGTGCGTGAAAGCTCAGGTATTCGTTGGAATCGGCGAATAATCGGGAAAGGTCGTTGCCGACAAACTCTGCCTCCGGGATGCTGAAGATGGCGCGAGCGGCACCATTGCACCGCAGGACCACCATGCTGATCGGATCGAGAACGAAGACTGCTTCACTGAGGCTGTCGAAGGTTTTGGCAAGCAGTAGGGATGTAGCGCGAAGCTGTTCCTCCATCTCGCGTTTGCTGCGTCGTATTTGCGCATCACGGAGTTCACGGGTGACGGCCGGTACGAGGCGCGCCAGGTTCCCTTTGATGATGTAGTCGTGCGCCCCTGCCTTCATGGCGTTGACAGCGATATCCTCACCAATTGTTCCGGAGACGATAATGAAGGGGATATCGATGTTTCGTGCATGTACGTCCTCGAGTGCCTCCACACCATTGAATCCGGGCAGGCTGTAATCGGCGATGATCAGGTCCCACTGGGATGAATCAAGCGCATGCTGGAGGTCGGCGCGAGTGTCGACGCGTTCATGTTCGAGTTCATAACCGCCACGCGTCAGTTCCCGCACGACGAAAATGGCGTCGGCTTCAGAGTCCTCGATGATGAGGGATCGCAGGAGTTGAGTCATTGATCGCGGGCGCGAAGAGGGGAGGTCGTAAATGAACGAGTCGTACATCGCAAGCGTGGCGGTACGATCAAGTTGCTCAATGGTTGACTGCACAATCTACGAGGTTTGTCGCAAAGGTAAAACGGTGAATCTATGCGAGCAGCTCTTCGATGGTCGTGCGAACGTCTTCGATCTGAAAGGGCTTGGAGAAGTAGCGGTCGCATCCCGCATCGAGACTCTTGGCCTTGTCCTCGGGAAATGCATGCGCGGTGACGGCGATGATGGGGATGCCGCTCCATGCATCGATTTGCCGGATGCGGCGGGTGAGTTGCAGTCCGTCCTCATTGCCACGCAGTGAGAGATCCATCAGGATGCAATCGATGTACGCCGAGTTGAGAGCCTCCCATGCCTCATCGCCTGAAGCAGCGAGATGGATCGCATAGTCCTTTTTGAACAGGACGCGCATGTACTCCTGAGTCTGGAGATCGTCCTCGACGATGAGCAGGGCCGGCTTTCCTTCAGCAGGGCGTTGCTGTGGATGAGGGAGACGTGTCCGCAGCGGTGTCTCGAGAGGGAGCGGTTCCTGCAAGGTGTCGAGAGATTCAGCTGACATGAAGCGGAGGGTGAAAGTCGTGCCGACCCCCTTCCGGCTTTTGACGGTCACGCTGCCACCGTTCATTTCGATGTAGCGTCGTGTCAGAGCGAGGCCGAGACCGAGTCCTTCGAACGGTCGCGTGTATCCGGTGATCTCCTGCGAAAAGACGTTGAACACCTTTGGGAGGTACTCGCTGGAGATTCCGATGCCCGTGTCGGTGACGTCGATACCGATGCGCTGATCCATCGAGTACACGCGGATGGTCACGCCCCCACGATTTGTGAACTTGATGGCGTTGTCGATGAGATTTGTCAGCGCCTGGTCGATGCAGTACCGATCGGCATGGATGAATGCGGAATCGCAGTCGCTGTGGAGTTCGATGGTGAGGCCCTTCTCGGTTGCGAAGGAGTTGAGATCCTGAATGAGCTTGGTGACGCGCGCATTGAGTTCGATCACCTCGGGGCGGAGTTCGAACGACCCCACCTGGATACTCGAAATGTTCAGGATGTGTTCAACCGTCCGCATCAGGCGCTGTCCCCCACGTTCGATGCTCTCGAAGAACGCGATTTCCTCCTGTTGGATGCGCGTCTTGAACTCGGTCATGATGAGGTTGCTGTATCCGAGGATCACGTTGAGCGGTGTCCGGATCTCATGGGAGATATTGGCGATGAAAGCGTCCTTGAGCTTGTCGCTCTGCTCGGCGCGATCCTTTGCCGAGATGAGCTCCATCTCCTGACGTTTGCGCTCGGTGATATCGCGGACGACCACCTGGACGGCGTCTTTGCCGTCATACACAATCGGGATGGCGGTTAGTTCGATGTCGATGAGCTGCCCGTCGTGCCGGAGTATTTTCTGTTCGAGGTTGGCGATCTGCTTGTTGGTGCCGAAGAGTTCCTGGAGATTATCCTCCGAGGCTTCGAAGACGGGCTGCCGGACGAATTCCGCGATCGACTTGCCCATGACCTGTTCCGGGCTTCCGGCTGCGAGGAGCTTGACACCGGCATCGTTGATGTAGACGATGATTTCCCTGATGAAGACTCCCATGGGGATCGGTGAGAACTTGACGAGACGGCGGTAGCGGTCTTCGCTTTCCTGCAGTGCTTCGAGATTTTTCTGCTGAATGTTGAAGAGGCGGCGTTGCTGGAGAACGACGATGGAGATGATGCTGATGGCGAGCGTCAGCAGAACGATTGTGCCGGCGATGACCGCCGTTATTTCCGAAATCGATCCAGACACAGGTAACCCGTCATGTAGAACACATTGGCGATGAAATTCAGTGCTGCATGAAAACGCCACGCGTTCAACACATCATCTTTCTGCTGAGAAAGTTGGTTGAACAGTGCGAAGACAATCAAATTTCCCGCAAAATACAGCAACACTCCGGAAGAAACCCAGAAGCGAGGATTGCCGAACAACGTACCTGTGTTCTCAAGCGCAAGTAATAGCAGAGAAGTCACGGCGAGGCCGACAAGAAGTACGGATTCAACTGTGACCACAAGGCTGTCGAAAGCGGTATCGTCAGATGTTCGCTTAACATACATCCAGAGGAGCGCGAAGAGAAGGATTAGAGCAAACGTAAGTTGCCTATGCAGCCTTGAGGTTTGCCACGTGATAAAAATGCTCGAAAGCAGAACGAATTCGATCAAAGTGAACACATGGAACACGACAATCGTTCGAGTTCCATATTGCACGACGAATGCGTTCGCAAGTTCCACCAGAAAAACAATGCTTGCGTAAACGAGCAACAGCAGCATTGGCCTTGATAGTGAACGCCGGTACCAGATTGCCGCAACCAAGGGAAGGATGCTGGAACCTGTTGAGATCAGAAAGACTATGTCGACTTGTTGAGTCACTCTGCTGTTATGGCAGAAACTCCCTTGAAATATCTCGGGAGCGTGCGGATAAAGTGGTGAGTGTGAGGACCAGAATACACTACAGATATCAGAACCTCAAAGTACTGAAATCTATCTCAACACTCAACCTGATCATTCTCCGCGACGCTCCCGTATTACCGGATCAGCTGTTCAGTTCGTTGAAGTAATGGCAGAACGGCGGACAGGGGATCGAGCGCTCGAGCAGGAATCCGTGTGTGATGTCGCTGCCATTCATGTCGACGCCGACGAGCACGAGCACGGGGCGACCGTCTGCTTCCTGACCGTAGTAGTAACGGATGCCTACAACACCTTCCTGATCGAGAAGCTGCTGAAGGGCTGCCTGGCCGAAGAATCCGCCCTTGACGGCATCCTTTCCGGCGCGGGCACGATAATTCCGTGTCAACTCGGCTGCATCGCTCAGGGAGATATCATGATCCTCGTTGCCGGTGAACATGGGACGGCGACGCTCACGAATTGCGGGGGCGATGGTGGTCATCGGGCGAGTGGTTGTTGCAACTGCTTCCATGGGTGTTCCTTCATACAAGTTGGAAAAGCCGACCATGTGGGCTATGGTCGTATGTCTGTGGGGGATTGTCGATTGCAGGCTGGCACAATGCACCCATACCACGATGCATTGGCTCGATTCATGGAGATGGTATGCGCATGAATACCTCCTGTGACGAAGAGGATACATGAGGCGATACGGCAGCGCGGCATATGCGCGAAGGCACGATGTGCACCGCAAACCAGTGCCGGAAGCACTGTGTTACACCATCCTCCTGGAAGCGGAGCGGATGTCTTCAGCCGTGAGGTCGCGCGCAGGAATGTCAGGTACATGACGTATCTCGTGCGTATGCGGCCACTCCGACATGCGACATGCCTGCAGGGCTGTCCATGACGATGCGTATCGATGAGTTATGTGACACGGTGGGTCGTTGTGGGCTGGCGACGGCACCGGTGTGACGCACTTGCCGCATGCCGTCTCCGTACGAAAGGGCTTCGTATGGTCACGGTGCATCAGGACACTCTCCGTCAAAGCGGAACAGTGCGGAACCGATGCTGCGGGTACAACTCGAAAAATCAATGATGGATGTTCCGATCATCGCATCGGCTCCATGCACGGGGAGTGCGGGTGCCAATGGTGGGCATGATGGTCGGACTGATAAACTAACGCACATGGGAATACTGTACAACACTTTTTTATCCGATTTCCGTATTTTTTTTTGACGTTGATTGAGGCAAGGTCGTCCGTTACGCAAACCGCCTTGAGTCGCAGCAGAAAAGAGTGTTACCTTACGAAACGAGACTTTGATGAAAATCCTCCTTGTCGTGACGTTGTTCCTGTGTGCGTCTATGCCGGCTCTGCTGGCACAGGACGTATGTGCGCCCATGCCCTTTATACGCGGGTTGACGATCTATGCAGGCAATGATGAAACGAATCTGCCGATCGTGCTGACAGCGGCTTCCGCTGGGACGCTCGACTCCACGGTGTATGGTGCGTTGACGATACGCTTCGACGTGGACGAACGCATCCCCCCTCGCCTCTGCATCCGATTCCGCCATTGTGACAAGGACTGGCGCGTGGATACGGACGGGTTCGTCCGCGATGACTTCTTTACCTACACACGCTCGCTGTACTACGAGCAGGCACCTGCCGGTGTGAGGGGCTTTGCGTGGCGTTTCATCAACACGTTCCCATCGCGTGAGCATCCATTCGTCAGGTTTCTGTATTCGGGGAACTGGATGTTCGAAATCACCGACGAGCGCGATGCAGATGATGTGTATGCAACGGGAAGGTTCATCGTGGTGGAGAATCTGGTGCCCTCGTCTCTGGAGGTGACCAATGACTATTGGACCGAATACGAGCCCCCGCACGATCAGGTGCATCGCATGCGAGTGCGCATGCGGATCCCGGAAGCGCTGTTCGCGGATTTCGTGGCGACGGTCGACATCTACAGGGACCGACGGCTCTTCCATCCCATGCGCGTGGCCGCATATGATTTCGCAGGCAATACGCGTGTCGAGGGACTGGGAACGAAGGAGAAGACGTTTACCTACTTGAACGCAGCACCTGGAAACGGGTACCGGTTCCTGGACATATCCTCCCCCGGGAGCTATCCCACCGGACATCCTGTTCGCCTGACGCGTGGACCTGATTTCACGCGGTTCCGTTTTGGGACGGACGTCTCGCGATTTGATGGTGCCGCACGTACGGTGGGATGGTCATCGGATGCCGATTACATGTGCGTGCGCTTCGAGCTCGCGCATCCCCAAATCGACGGGAGTGATGTATTTGTCGCAGGCAATTGGAATTTCTGGGACCCGCAGGAATCCGATCGCATGCATCGCGATTCCGTGTCGGGGAACTATGTGCTCGATCGCATGCTGCTGCGCGGGGAGTACGATTACCAATACGTCGTCGGAACCTACGATCCCGAGCGCGGCTACATCGTTGATGCCGACTGGACGCGCATCGAGGGCAACGACTGGGGTGCTCGCAATCTCTACTGGGCCATCATCTACTACGACGACGACCAGCACGGCGGCATCACCCGCGCAGTCGGCGCCGTGCTCGCGCGTGGCCGATAGGCATGGTGCCGATGAGGCCGCAAGGAAGCATCATTGCGAACATCTCCTGGCTGGGGCTTGCTGAGGTCGTGTCGCGCGGACTGGGATTCATCACCACCATCATACTCGCCCGCAGACTGGGAACGGGGGCCTTCGGTGATTATATCGTAGCGTCGGCTGCAGCCGGATATGCGCTGATTCTCGCGGTTCCGGGTGGAGAGACACTCGGTGTTCGTGTGCGCCGGCAGCAACCCGATGACAGGGAGGTGCTCGCTTCGTTGCTTCAGTTGCGGCTCATTGGGAGCTTCGGTGCCTGCGTCGCGTTGATCGGAGGCGCATATGCACTTCCGGTAACGACCATCCAGCGAGAACTACTTCTGCTGCACGCACTCCTTCTCCCTGGGTTGATGTTGAATGTTGCGTTCGTCATGCAGGCCGAAGAGCTCATGACTGTGCCGGCCTTGGGCCGGATTCTTCAAAGTGCACTGTATGCCTTGGGTGTCGCTCTGCTCGTTTGGAGTTCGGATGATGTGTACTACGTGCCGATGTTGCTGGGTGCAGCCATGCTGGTCCATGCAGTGGTGACGGTCGGTAGGGTGAAGCGGTTGTCAGAGTTGCGTATGGTGTCCCTCTTTCATCATCATGGTTCCCGGTTTCGTGACCTTTTTCGTTCGGCCGTGCCGATCGCATTGTCGTCTCTACTGATCGCCGTGTATTATTCAATGGACGCCATCATGCTCGGCCTGATGCGCTCATCTGAAGAGGCGGGCATGTACGGTGCAGCGTACAGGATCGTATTGCTGATTGTTGGAGGGGGAGCGCTGTTGTATCAGGTCTTCATGCCCCGTCTCGCAGATTCCGATCTGGTAGCGAGACGGGAGGCCCATAGGAAACTGGTCCGAATCATGAGCACGATCGGCATGCTGGCGGGAGGAGTGCTCGCAGTGTTTTCCGAGTGGATTCTCGTTTCACTTTACGGAGCTGCCTGCAGGCCCGCAACACCTGCCTTGATGATACTGGGAGGAGTAGTCACCCTCGTGTTCGTCAACGTGGCGCTCGCTTCCCCCATGCAGCTTTGGGGTCTCGAGCGGCGCCATATGATGATCGTGGGTATCGCGGCGTGTGTGAATCTTGTTCTGAATGTTATCTTTATTCCAGTGGAGGGAATGGTCGGTGCGGCATGGGCAACACTTGTTGCGGAACTCGTCGTTCTGATTCTGACGATCTCGATGTGGCGTGGGTTTCGGCGCGCTGGATCCATATATGGAGGGGCGCGTGGCTCGTTTTGATGTTTTGGTCGTCGGAGCTGGTTTCGCAGGCAGTGTCATTGCCGAACGTCTCGCTTCACAGCAGGGCAAGAGGGTACTTGTCGTCGACCGAAGGAATCATGTGGGTGGGAATGCATATGATGAGTATGACGATAATGGAATCCTGGTGCATCGCTACGGACCACACCTCTTTCATACAAACGACATGCAAGTTGTTCAGTACCTCTCGCAGTTCACGGAGTGGCGACCGTACGAACATAGAGTTCTCGCAGAACATGAGGGTGAGCTGTTTCCCATACCGATCAATCGCACCACGCTCAATCGATTTTTCGGAGTGTCGCTTCGGACAGACGAGGAGGCGCGACGATTTCTGGAGAGTCGGCGTATCGCTCGCACCGAGATCATGAATTCCGAAGACGTGGTCGTCTCTCAAGTCGGACGCGAACTCTTCGAGGCATTTTATCGTGGCTACACCCGGAAGCAGTGGAATCGCGAACCGAGTGAATTGTCGCCCGGGGTTTGTGGCCGCATTCCGGTTCGATATTCCCTTGATGATCGCTACTTTACCGATCGCTTCCAGGCTGTCCCGCTGCATGGATACGCTGAGATGTTCGAACGGATGCTTTCGCATACCAACGTCGAAGTTCAACTCGGGGTTGATGCGTCTGATGTTATGCAGCAGGAATCCTTCGAAAGGCTCGTCTGGACAGGTCCCATCGATGAGTATTTTGACTACATCCACGGACATTTACCCTACAGATCAATCAGATTTGAGCACCAAACGCTGAATGTCGAGTGTGCACAGCCAGTTGCACAGATCAACTACAGTGATCACTCCGTCGAGTACACACGTGTATGCGAATGGAAGCACATCACCGGCCAGCAGCATGAGAAAACGGTGCTGACCCGCGAGTACCCGTCATCGACCGGTGAGCCGTTCTACCCTATACCCTCAGACCATACCCAACGTTTGTATCGGGCGTATGTAGCTGAGGCTCGCACGATGAAGAATGTGACATTTGCCGGCCGCCTCGCCGAATATCGATACTACAACATGGATCAGGTAACGGCGCGGTGGCTGAGGAATGTCCACATGATGTCATGAGTACCTGGTCATCACATTCAGGCATTTCGTTCATTATCCTGAGTTTCAACCGAAAGGACGAACTTGCGCGCACTCTTGACGTACTCTCGCAGATCGATATGCTTGAGCACGAAATAATTGTGGTGGATAATGCATCGACAGATGGGAGCCCGGAAATGGTGGAGAGCAGGTATACAGCGGTGCGTCTGATCATTTTACCGACCAATGTGGGTATTGCTGGATGGAATGCCGGGTTCGCCGCTGCGAGAATGCCGTATTTTTTTGTGCTCGATGATGACAGCTGGCCTTTGTCAGGTTGTGCAGAACGATGTATTGAGGTGATGGAGGCACGTCCCAGCTGCGGAATTGTCGCCTGCTCGATCATGGATGAAGAGGGGAATCTGATAGGGCCCCATGATGGTCAGGGAGCGAATATGCGAAACTTCATCGGTTGTGGTGCTGTGATACGACGTGCGCTGTACGATTGCATTGGTGGATTTGACAGCAGGATCTTCCTCTACGTCCATGAGCTGGAATATTCGATCAGGACACTGCAGGCTGGTTATTCCATTGAGTATTGCGCAGAAGCCAGAGTGGTTCATGCACAGTCACTCAGGAATCGTGATGCTGAAGGGGCGATAAGTACTAGATATCTTTATCACGCCAACAAGGGCGAATTTTATCTTTTCCTTCGGTTCTTCCCGATGAAGAATGTGGCATTCAGGATCGCACGAATGCTCGCGGGTCGGCTGGCATTTGCAATGGGACACGGCCATTTCTTCACCGCATTTCACGCTATAATGAGCGGGTTGATACTGGGATGGCGGAGCAGGAACACGCGTACTTTGCTGAGCCCATCGATGAGCAGGATGTTTGGCCATGGCGATTTTTCGGGTGGGTTTTTCGGACCACGAGGATTGGCTTATCGCAATCCCATCCGGAGACTCCGCAGCGTCTGGAAGGGAGCTGAATGAGGATTCTTCTTCTCACAGAACATCTTGGCAGTTGTGATGGTTCTTCAACGCACGTGCATAATCTGGCTTCCATGCTTACGCACATGGGTCACACCGTTACCATTGTTGCAGGCGACATCGATGGCGACTACGAAGGTCCGGAATCAGTACTTGTTGTGGAGATGCGAGAACTCAGTCATCGCAGAAGATCAATGCTGCGCTTTGCACGAGGTCATCTTCATCTGGCAGTCAGATGGAAGCGTCTGCGGCCGGATGTGGTGCATGCACACCACTACTACGCAGCGATGATGGTGCTGCCGATTTGTACCGTCCATGGTATTCCACTGCTCCAGAGCCAGCATGCCTTTCTGGAAAGACGGGGAGTCCTTCCGCCGTGTCCCGCTCGGAGAATCGTGGCAATGAGTGCAGCGATACACGATTCGATTGTTGATGTGCTCATGGTACAGGCGAGCAAAGTGTTTACAGTGCCCTATGGGACTTCAGTTGATGTCGCTCTGAATCTCATGGCGACCAACGAAACCGGGCCCGTGCGGCTGCTGTTTGCAGGGAGGTTGACCGAGCAGAAAGGACCACAAGTATTGCTTGATGCACTGAGTCTGATTGGTGACGGTCTTGAATATCAGTGCATCATTGCGGGTGACGGGCCACTCCATAATGCGATCAGGGAGTCAGCGTTTTCGACATTGCCCCATGTCGAGGTGCTGGGAAGTTGTCTCGATATGGCACCCCTGTATGCGTGGGCCGACATCTGCATATTTCCGTTTACTTCGTCTGAGCCATTTGGTTTGGTCACGATCGAAGCGGGTAGTTATGGAAAGGCTGTGATCGTGACGGATGTTCCCTATCAAAATACAATCATCACACATGAGGAGAACGGCCTGCTGGTACCACCGGGAGATGCCCCTGCGCTCGCCCAGGCTATCCAAACGCTTGGAAGCGATGGAGTTGCGCGAGCGCGACTCGGGAACGCTCTCAGAGGGACCGTCTCATCCAAATACTCCCTGGAGGTCATGACACGGTATATCGTGCAGCACTATCAGGCTCTCAGGGAATTGAGTTGAAAACACAGCTACAGGACCTATGAGGCCCTGTAGCTGCGTCCAATCGTTGTAGCAGTGTGATCAGAGTTTGCCGACGAAGTCGGCGAGGATGGTGCGGAGGCTGGGCTCGCCGATTTCCTGAAGGTCGTAGGAGACGCGAAGGGCGGGCTTGGTGATCTTGATGATGCGCTTGAGATCAATGGGGGTGCCGATGACCACGACATCGCAGGGTGTCTTTGCAATGGTGGTTTCGAGATCCTTCATCTGCTTTGCACCGTATCCCATCGCGGGGAGTAATACGCCGATCTCGGGGTAGATCTCGAAGGTGCGCTTGATCGTGCCCACCGCTGTTGCACGGGGATCGACGAGTTCTGCGGCACCGAACTTCTGGGCGGCAATCGTGCCGGCACCGAACTTCATCTCACCATGGGTGAGGGTCGGACCGTCTTCGATCACGAGCACGCGCTTGCCGTAGATGAGCTCGGAACGCTCGACGGTCAACGGTGACGCGGCCTCAACGATCTTTGCCTTCTCGTTCACGCTGCGGATGTGATCGCGAAGTGCGAAGACGTCTTCAGGATTGGCAGATTCGATCTTGTTAATGATCACAACGTCTGCCATGCGAAGGTTGGTCTCGCTGGGATAGTAAAAGAGTTCATCGCCCACGCGCAGCGGATCTGCCACGACGATGTGGATATCGGGCTTGTAGAAGGAAAGGTCGTTGTTGCCGCCATCCCACAGAATCACATCAGCTTCCTTCTCAGCCTTTTCGAGGATCGCTGCATAATCAACGCCGGCGTAAATAATCGTTCCGTTGACAATGTGCGGCTCGTACTCTTCCATCTCCTCGATGGTGCACTGGTGTTTCTTGAGATCGGCCACGGTTCCGAACCGCTGCACTTTCTGCTTCTCCAGGTCGCCATACGGCATCGGATGACGGATCGCCGCCACCTTCAGTCCCATTTCCTGCAGCAGGTTTGCCACACGGCGGGTGGTCTGGCTCTTGCCACTGCCTGTGCGTACGGCGCAGATGGAGATGACGGGCTTCGAACTCTTGATCATTGTGGGTTCGGCTCCGAGCATCTTGAAGTGGGCACCTGCCGCGTTTACACGCGAGCCGATGCTCATGACATGCTGGTACGTCACATCGCTGTAGGAAAAGACGACTTCCTGCACCTTGTGCTTGGCGATCAACTTCTCGAGTTCCTTTTCCTCGACGATGGGAATGCCCTTGGGGTAGAGCGATCCAGCAAGTGCGGCGGGATACTTGCGTCCCGCAATGTCGGGAATCTGGGCGGCGGTGAAGGCTACCACGTTGTAGAGGGGATTGTCGCGATACACCGTGTTGAAGTTGTGAAAATCGCGGCCGGCTGCGCCGACAATGATCGTGTTGATGCGTGTGTCTGCCATATGCGGCTCCGTGTAACGGTTCAGAGAGGGGTGTTCTACTTGAGAAACGCCGTGGCTGCATGTGCAACCACGGCGTCGGTGTTCGTTTACAGGGTCTTTACGATGCGCTCGATGCGCTCGAAGGCCCAGTCGATCTCCTCTTTCGTGATGACAAGAGGTGGCGCAAAGCGGATGACGTTGTCATGGGTTTCCTTGCAGAGGATCCCCTCGGACATCAGTGCCTCGCAATACGGACGTGCGCGGGTGTCGAGCACGAAGCCGATCCACAGTCCGCGCCCACGGACCTCCACGACATGCGAGCTGTCAATGCTGCGCAACTTCTCGATGAAGTACGTACCGAGTTCCGCGGAACGTTCCACGAGGTTCTCCTCGACAAGCACGCGAAGGGACGCACGCGCAACGGCAGCGGCGAGGGGGTTTCCCCCGAATGTCGAGCCGTGATCGCCTGGCTTGAAGACGCCGAGGACGTCCGCGCGGCCGAGCACTGCCGACACGGGATAGAATCCTCCAGACAAGGCCTTGCCGATGATGACCAGATCGGGGTTCACACCTTCGTATTGATGCGCAAACAGCTTGCCGCTGCGACCGAGACCGGACTGGATCTCATCGCAGATGAAGAGGATGTTGTTCTCACGGCACAGACGTTCGGCTTCGCGCAGGTAGCCTTCGGGTGGAACGATGATGCCCGCCTCGCCCTGAATGGGTTCGACGAGGAAGGCGGCAGTGTTCGGCGTGATCTTCGCCTTCAGATCCTCGATGTCGCCGTATTTGACAATGGGGAAGCCGGGGGTGAGCGGTCCGAATCCATCCTTGTACTGCGCTTCGGTCGAGAAGCTGACGATCGTCACCGTGCGGCCGTGAAAGTTGTCGCTGGCACAGATGATCTCTGCCTTGTCGGCAGGAACGCCCTTGACGGTGTACGCCCATTTGCGCGCAGCCTTGACAGCGGTTTCCACGGCTTCCGCACCGGAGTTCATGGGCAGCGACATCTCGAAGCCGGTCAGATCATGGAGTTCCTTGTACAAGAGCGGCAGCTGATCGTTGCGAAACGCGCGGCTGGTCAGCGTCACGTTCTTCGCCTGTTCGACGAAGGCCTCCATGATCTTCGGATGGCAGTGGCCCTGATTGACGGCAGAATACGCTGCAAGACAATCGAGGTACCGCTTCCCGTCGACGTCGTAGACCCACGCCCCTTCCGCCTTGTGGATCACGACGTCGAGGGGATGGTAGTTGTGTGCGCCGAACTGTTCCTCGAGCGCGATGTAATCCTGTGTGTTCATGATGCTCTGATATTTGGTTGGATCAATCAAGTTCAAATAACATCGTCAGCAGGGCCATGCGCACGTAGAGTCCGTTGCGTGCCTGCCGGAAATATGCAGCCCGGGGATCGCCGTCCACCGCATGATCGATCTCGACCGAGCGGGGAAGGGGATGGAGAATGATTGCGTTCGATTTCATGCGTCGCACGGCAGCCGCGTCGATGTTGTACGCCGCGGGATTCACATCGGAATCCTGCAGCCGTGCGCGATCGATGCGCGTCTGGTACACGACATCCACAGAGGGGATCACTGCGTCGGCACTCTGCACGCATTCGTAGCGCACATTGTGTTCGTCGAGGTGACGGAGGATGTCCGGCTGAATCTGCATTTCGCCGGGTGCGACAAAATAAAGCTTTGTCCGATCGAATTTGCCAAGCAGATAGGCGAGCGACCGTGCCGTGCGGCCCCGGTCGAGCGCGCCGACGATCGCCACCGACAGGCCGTCGAGCGTCTTGCACTCATCCCAGATCGTGTACAGATCGAGAAGTGCCTGTGTGGGATGCTGCCCGCCCGCACCATCGCCTGCGTTGATGACGGGCACGCGAGACACAGCGGAAGCCCTTCGTGCACCCCCCTCCTCGTGATGACGAAGCACGATCACATCGCAATATCCACCGATGATGCGGATCGTGTCTTCAAGCTGCTCGCCCTCGATCTCCGATGAGAACTCGTGCGCCTGCTCGGTGGTCAACACGCGGCCGCCAAGCCGGTGCATGGCCGCTTCGAAGGAAAACCGCGTGCGGGTGGAGGGCTTGTAGAACACCGTCGCCATGATGTGCTGGTCGTAATCACGCGTTCCGCCGCGCGCGACAATGCGCTGCATCTGGCGCGTGCGCTCGAACAGGTCCATGAGCACGGGAACCGTGAACTGCTGGGATTCGATGACGTGTGACAGTTTCATGCGTCCTCCATGCTCACGGTGTGATGTGTGTGCCGGCGCTGCCGTCGAGCGCCTCGGTCAGGAATTCATAGGAAGTGATGATCACCTCCCGGCCGCCGTTGCGCAGGAAACGCACCGCGCTCTGGACTTTGGGACCCATGCTTCCTGGGGGGAACTGCCCATCGGCCATGTGTTGCTCGAGTTCCTCGATCGTGGTGCGGTCGAGTCCCCGCTGCGTCGGCTTCTTGAAATCCACATACACCCGGTCGGCGTCCGTCGAAATGATGAACAGATCCACACCGAGGTTGGATGCGAGCAGGGCCGAGGCACGGTCCTTGTCGATCACGGCTTCCGAACCGACGACGAGGTGCTGATCGCGTTCGATGACGGGAATGCCGCCGCCACCGAGCGCGATGACGATCATGCCGAGGTCGAGGATGCGACGGATGATTTCCTGCTCGAAAACTTCGACGGGTTCGGGCGACGGCACCACACGTCGATAGCCTCGTGCGGAATCCTCGACGATTTCCCATCCCAGCAGGCGGCGCTTCTCTTCGGCGACTTTGCGTGAGTAGAAGGGACCGATCGGCTTGGTGGGATTCCGGAAGGCGGGATCCTTTTCGTCCACGCGGACCTGCGTCAGGACGGTCATCACGGGCGTGGTGAGACCGATCTGCCGTAGTTCGTACTCCATGGCGCGCTGCAGCAGATAGCCGATCTCGCTTTGCGTGGTGGCCACGCAGACATCGAGGGGATGCGTGTAGACCTCGCCGGCAGCGCGCTCGCTGCGGAGCAGTGCCGCGCCAACCTGCGGACCATTCCCATGCGTGATGACCACGCGCCAGCCCCGCTCGACCATGCGGACGATGCTGCGTGCCGTGGCATGCGCATTGGCGAGCTGCTCGTCGATGGTGCCGCGTTCACCGGCACGGATGAGGGAGTTGCCGCCGATCGCGATCAGCGCAGTGCGCTCCCGTTCCGGGTTCATGAGATGCTCGGAGACGGGCATCGCCTACTTCATGAGCTGATACATGATGGCCTTCTGCGCATGCAGCCTGTTCTCCGCCTCGGGGAACACGACCGACGAGGGAGCATCGATCACGCCGTCTGTCACTTCATCACCACGATGCGCGGGCAGGCAGTGCATGAAGATGGCATCCTTCTTTGCGTGCGACATCAGATCCTCGTTGACCTGGAAGGGACGGAAGATCCGCTTGCGTGCCTCGGTCTCGCCTTCCTGGCCCATCGATGCCCACACATCGGTATACACGGCGTCGGCATCCTTCACACCTGCAACGGCATCGTGCACGACTTCGATGACGGCACCGGTGGCCTTGGCATCCTCAATCGCATCGCGATAGGCCTGGAGGTTGGGTTCGAATCCCGGGGGACATGCAACCGTGACGTTGACGCCGAGGCGCGCGCCCGCGAACATGAGCGAATGAGCGACGTTGTTGCCGTCACCGACATACGTGAGCTTGAGTCCCTTGAGCTCGCCCTTCACCTCGTGCAATGTCAGGTAGTCGGCCATCGCCTGGCAGGGATGCGAATAGTCGGTGAGTCCGTTGATGATCGGAATCGACGCAAAACGCGCCATGTCGATGACGATCTGATGCGCGAACGTGCGGATCATGATGCCCTGCACCATGCGCTCGAGATTCCTGGCGACGTCATGGACGGATTCGCGTTTGCCGAGGCTGATTTCCGCTGGGGACAGATACAGCGAATATCCGCCGAGCTGCTGGATGCCGATGTCAAAGGTCGTGCGTGTGCGCAGGGACGGCTTCTCGAAGATCATGGCGAGCGCCTTGCCCTTGAGCGCGTCGGCGTATCGGGACCGATCGGCCTTCATGTCGAGGGCGATGCGGAACGTCTCGAGGATTTCCTCGCGACTCATGTCTCGGATGGACAAGAAGTCTTTTTTCATGTTACAACTCCATATGGGCACGATGTGCCGGTGAAGGGGGTATGTCGGTCTGAAGGAAAGCGAACAATGGGAAACCGCGCGCGGGGCGCGAACAGGCGGGACGACGCCATCCAATCAGATGGGAGCGTCGGTGCAATAGTGCTTGAACTGGAAGATCTTGCGGGAACGGGTCGTGCACCGATTGAACGGCGAGCAGCACACACGCAATGAAGCGGTGTTGTCGTGTGCTGTCCATCGTATCGTGTCGCCGTGCAGCATTGGATCGTGGTGTCCGTTCGACTGGCGGAAGAGATGCAAAAGTACTCCAAGATCGGAATCCCCGAGCTGAGAGGCAAGCAAAAACGGATAATAGGATCCGCTTCCTATCGCTTCGGGCGGGCCAGTCCGAGAATGATGCCCAGCGCGATCGACCAGACGGCTGCGAGCCCGATCTGAAATTCTCCCGGCAGGGAGAACGTGATCGTATGCGCGGGAATCCAGAACCACAGCAGGCTCAGCAGTGCAGGACGCATGCCCTCGAAGCCCTTCCGTCGGAAGACCAGATTGTCTTCGACGCGGTGGAAGAGCATCATCTGCGGTCCGAACAACACATTCGTGACGACCGACACGGCGAAGGCGTACAGGATTCCCTCGCCGCAGAACGCGGGCAGGAATCCGTGCTCGAGCAGGGCGGCGACGAAGCCCTTCATGCCGGTGAATCCGTACTTGATGACAATGCCGAGCAGTGCCCAGGCGGCCATGCGGCCGATGAATTCGACGAAGGAGCCGAAACCCGATGCCCTGCGTGCGCGCAGCACGTGCGAGATGAAATCCCCGAGCGTGCCGAGCAGACCGAACTGCACGGCGGCGGAATGGAGGGGGTGGGCTGAGACCCAGGATGCGTACGATTCGAACATGTGTGCGCCAAAAAGAGTACAGGATCCCAAACTACGACGTCCGCGCGCACCGGGCAAGCGGCATCGTCGGCTTCCCTGCGTATGTTGCGGCATGCACGACCCTGACGACAGATCGGCGACGGAGATCCATCCCCCCATTCCTGCATGGCAGAAGGAATGGAGTGAGGCCGGGTGGACGCCGGAACATGAGGCGCGGATGGGCGCACTGCGCTTCGACGTGTTCGATGATGGTGCCGAGCGTGCGATCGACAATCTCGCGATCGACACTGCGCTGCTGCATGATGTGGCCGAGGGACGACGGGAGGCGGTGTTCCGCATGTGGGACTGGTCGGAGCGCGCGGTGATTCTCGGGTCGTATCAGTCGGTGGGTGCGGAGATCGACGCGGCGGTTGCGCGGGCGCATGGATTCTCGTTCGCACGGCGTATGAGCGGGGGCGGGGCGATGGTCGTCGAACCGGCACGCACGCTCACCTGGTCGGTGGTCGTGCCCGAGCATGTGGTCGAGGGACTCTCGTTCGTTGCATCCTTCGCGTTTCTCGATGCGTGGTGTGTGCGCGCGTTGCGTGCGCATGGCGTGCCCGCCACCTACCGACCGATCAACGACATCGCGACTGTTGATGGAAAGCTCGCGGGTGCGGCACAGTGCCGCCGCCGCCGCACGGTGCTGCACCACACGACGATGGCGTGGGATCTCGACAACGCACTGATGTTCGATCTGCTGCGACTCGCGCAGAAGCGCACGAATCCGCGCGCCGTCGCCAGTGCCGTCAAACGCGTCGCACCATTGTCGCAGTATGTCGACTGCTCTCACGGCGACATGCGCCGCTTCCTGCTGCGGACCTTCGCAGCCCTTCACGACACGGCGGCCGGCGTGCGCACCGATGAGGATCTTGCACGGGTCGATGAACTCGTGCAGACGAAGTTCGCCACGCAGGAGTGGATGTACCGCGTACCCTGACGCGCTTCGCGCAGCGAGGTGGAGTTACAGCGAGGTGGGGTTACAGCGAGGTGGGGGACTCGACGTACCGGCGTGGCACGCGTGTGTTGATGTTGGTGAGCACTTCGTAGGGGATTGTTCCCGCCAGCTCGGCGACCTCCTCGACCGTTATCGACTCGCCTCCCTGCGTGCCGATCAGCACGACCTCGTCGCCATTGTAGGCCGATGCGGTGCCGATGTCGACCATGCACTGATCCATCGAAATCCTGCCCACGATCGCATGCCGCGCTCCCCCGATCAGCACGGTGCCGCGATTCGACAGCGCCCGGAAATACCCATCTCCATACCCGACCGGAAGCGTCACAATACGCGTTTCACCGGGTGCCGTCCAGCTGTGATCATACCCCAGCGGCGTGCCCGCCGGCACCACCTTGAAGTACACCACACGCGTCCTGAACGACAGCACGGGGTGCAGTGCGATCGTGCGCGGTGTCTGTGCATCGGGATACACACCGTACAGCATGATGCCGGGTCGCACCATGTCCAGTATGGTGGAAGGATGCTGCAGCACCGCACCGGAATTGGCGAGATGCCGCACAGGCATGGGGAAGCCGTTTCGCGGGAAGAACTCGAGTGCGGTGAGAAATCGTTCGAGCTGAATGTCGGTGAACCGCGTGTCGACAGCATGCGAGGCTGCAAGGTGGGAGAACACGCCGCGGATCTCGCAGTGGCCGGCCGACATCGCCGCCGCGAACAAGGCAGCTGCAGACTCGTGCCGCATGCCGATGCGTCCCATTCCCGTGTCGATCTTCAGATGCACCCGCGCACGGCGTCCCATCGCCGCCGCCGTTTCCTCGATCTGACGCATCTTGTAGACCGACGATGCCGTCAGCTGCAGATCGAACTCGAGAAAATGCGAGATCTGGTTTCCGATGATGCCGCCGAGTACGAGAATGTCGGCGGTGACACCCGCGCGGCGAAGCGCGATGCCTTCCTCGAGAAACGCCACACCCAGCTCGTCGACACCCGCGGCGAGCAACTCCTTCGATGTGCGCACGAGTCCATGGCCGTACGCGTTCGCCTTCACCGTCGCCATGATGCGTGCTGCCCCCACCCGCCCGCGCACCGCCGCGACATTCGCGCGCAGCGCGGCGAGGTCGACATCCACGACTGTGGGACGCAGCACGAGGGAATCGTCGAGCAGAACGGACTCAAGCATGGGGGATCACACCGATGGGAGAACCGGGAGCGCAGGAATGCGTCGCACCCCGATCACGGCGCGACAGTCGTCGGAAGCATCCGGATCCACGTGCGCGAGCTTCCGTTGCCGTCTTCGAGTGTCGAGAGCGCGACCATGATCTCGCCGACTGCGGATTCCGCTGTCGCACGCGCATCCTTGCCCGTGAGGAGACCCCCGATCGTCGCCCCGAGATCGGATTCTGGCGAGATGATCGTCGAGGGGACCGACTGCGCGGGCACATCGGCGACGCCGACAAGACGACACGCTGCAGCATTGTGCAGCACGATAGCGCCCTCCGTGAAAAACTGCTCGATGCGCTTGTCC
Source organism: Bacteroidota bacterium (assembly GCA_023432805.1). Taxonomy (GTDB): domain Bacteria; phylum Bacteroidota; class Ignavibacteria; order SZUA-365; family SZUA-365; genus JAEYUG01. The sequence goes on from JAEYUG010000081.1 coordinate 60,977, forward strand.
TTGCGCGCGCGCGATGCGGGAGTGGGATGAACCACGCAGAGCAAGCCCTCCGGTATGTCGTCGAGCACGGCGGCAGAGGCCGGGACCTCGCGGTTCGCCGTCGCCGCTCTCTCGATCCCTTCCGGCTGCGCCACATACAGCAGCTCGGTCAGCTCGTCGCGCTGACGGATGGGAAGAATGCGCCACGTCCACGCAGCGGTGCTGCCGTCGAACGAGGTCCATGTTTCCTGATGGGGGGATGACAGGTCCTCGCCCATCGCCGCGTCGTCCACTCGATCATACAGATCGCGATGCATGTGCGTATGCAGATAGTCCGACAGGAAGCTGCCGGTGACGCCACTCTTTCGGAAGGGTTGGTCGAGCATGTTGCAGTAGGCGCGATTCGCGTCGATCGTGGTGTAGGGTGCGCGCACCTCGAACAGGCAGTAGGCAGTCGGTACCGCATCGCGCAGTGCGGAGACGATGGTCGCCGTGCGCGCAGACTCCGCCGCGATGCGCCGGATTTCCTCGCGATTGATAATGCTCTCCAGTCCGTAGGCATAGATCTGGAAGATTTCATTGAGCAGCGCCAGCTCTCCTTCGAGGAAGTGATTGCGGTCACGCGCATAGAGGCTGACCACCGACACGACGTCGCCGTTGGCGACGATCGGAAACGACGCGGTCGAGAACAATCCCGCCCGCTCGCACTGCTTGCGCCACTGCTGCATGCGGGCATCATCCTGCGTGTCCGCGACCACCTGCATCTTCTGCGTCCGTGCCGCCAGACCGATCGGACCGTTCCCATACTCGCCTTCATCCCATCGCACGCGAATTTTCAGGAGAAAATCCTGCGACTCTCCCATAGCAGTACTGGCCGTCACCTTGTGGTCGTTTTTCTTGATCGTTCCGAACCAGACCAGCGCGTAGTCGCCCGTCGACACGAGCGTCTCGCAGACCTTGTGCTCGAGCTCGTGCACGCTGTCGGCGCGTGCCGCGGCAAGACTGATTTCCCTGTGCAGCGTCAGCAGACGTGCTGTACGCCGAACGTGCTCCTGATTGTCTTCGGTGACGTTGTGCAGGCGCATGCTCGCGACCGCTCCTGCCAGCACCTTCGATGCATCGAACATCGGTGCCGCATTCACCATCAGAAAACGCTGGGTCCCGTCGGGTTGCGACATGGCGATGCGCTTGTTGACGACGGGCATCTCCTCGACCAGCGCAACGGTGACGGGATGGTCGCTGAAACTCATCTGGTTGCCGCGCATGTCGACGATGCGCCAGCGGGGATCCACGACCGAACGTCCGATGATCTCGCTCTTGGGCAGCCCGAGCAACCGGTCCGCCGCCGCGTTGGTGTCGACAATGATCCCCTTGGTATCGACGATCACAACACCCTCGTTCACCGCTGCGAGAATCGCACTCTCCCGCATGCCGCCCATGGGCATCGAGCTCTCGGTCTGTTCTTCCATGCCGATCATGCGGGCCACGCAGAGCACATAGGTGCGTCCCCGGTACGTGATGTGTGTCGCCGCAATCTCCTTGGTAATAACGCTGTCGTCGGCGGCCAGGTGTCGCGATTCGAAGGTGATCGCCGTGCGTGATTTCTTCAGGGCGGAGACATGATGCAGCCACGCCGCGCGTGTCATGTCGCTGTCGAGATCCGTCAGGGACATCCGGTACAGTGCATCACGTTCGTAGCCGAGCGTCTCGGCCATGGACGCACTGCCATAGACAATGCGTCCAGTATCGGTCACGAGAAACAATTCGTCGCCTTCAACATCGGGAGCGAACTCGAGCAGTTCCTTCTCGTTGAACGAACTGGCAGCGCTTGCGGTGTCGAGCTGTTCGAGGCGCTGCTGAAGGAGCTGGAGCTCGCCGACGAGTTCCTGTTTCGTGTGTTCGGAAATGCGTGTCATGGTGTGCGGCTGGTCAATGGGGGATCCGATCACGCGCTGGTGGGGCGCGAAGGACCGAACGTCGTCGTGCGGTTCGGCATTCTGCTGAATGCGCCGCTGTGAGGTGTTCATGAGTCGGAAATCTTCAATGCCGGTGCGATTTCACCGATCGCGTGCATGCAATAGTTCCGCGAAACGGAACCGGACGTGAGTCCCTCCCCTTGCTGCATCGAACCGGGCGTACGGCACGAACATCCCGCGCCAAACCTACGACAGAACCGCGACGTGCGCAAACAGTTCTGCAGCCGCGTCGTGCACGGCTTCCCCCGGAGGCACCCTCAACGCAGAATCGTCACGAGCCTTCCTGCGACGGTGCCGCGCTGTGCTCCATCCCCCAGCCCCTCGCGCTGCATGCGCACGAGATAGGTTCCTGCAGGCAGATGGGATGTGTCGAGAGGAAGCGTCAGCGTGCCCCTGGCGCACCATCCGTCGTGGAGCGTCGCCAGGGTATGCCCGACCATGTCGTGCACGCGCACCGTCACGTGGGAAGCCTCCGCGATGTCGAGCACCACGCGTGCGTCGCCACTGGTACCGGGTGCGACCGGGTTGGGACGGATCTCGAACTGCATCCGGCCGGACGGAGGTGGTGCGCGGTCGACGGGGACGGTCGCATCGATGAGTGCGGTGTGGATCGACAAATCGGTGTTGTGCAACCGCGTCCAGATGGGACGCACGCGCCCGTCGTAGGCGGCGACGCAGTTGTAGTCGCCCATGAAGACGAACGGGGTCGGGAAGAAGGTGGATCCGGCGATGCGTTCGTTGCGGAAGGTCACGCCCCCATCTGTGGAACGGGCGAGATAGACGTCGGTCGTGTCGCTGGCATAGTTGCGGCGGTCATAGAAGACGATGGCGAGTTCACCGGTGATCGGGTCCACGGCTGCCCAGGTGAAGAACTGCTCGCAACCGTTGCGCAGGGGATCGTCGTTGACGCGGATGGGGGCGCTCCACGTGTCGCCGCGGTCGGTCGAACGGACGATGAAGACGTCGTGGTCGCCGTTGCGGGCATCCACCCAGTTCACGTACAACGTGCCGCGCGTGGGTGCCGATGAGATGTCGGCCACAGTAATGGGAAGGCCGTTGGCGCGGTAGACGCCGCTGATGTCAACGTCCCACCCACCGGGCATGTCGCTGATGATGCGGTCGGTGCCCCATGTGAGGCCGGCGTCGAAGGAGCGGTCGAAGACGAGACCATCGGGACCTGCCCATGCGACGTAGATCTCACCGCCGGGACCTACGGCGGGCACTGCGCCTTCGACGGTGTTGTCACTGTCGACGGCATCGCCGGCGACATCGCTGATGCGCACGTACGGGTCGAAGGTCTCGCCGTGGTCGGTCGAACGGGCAAAAACGATGACGCTGCTATCGGTGGGTGCGCTGCTGCCGTATCGTGTGAAATCGGTCCATGTCGCGTAGATGTTGCCGCGGGTGGGGGTCGTCGTCATGTCGGCCACGAGCCACTCCTTGTCCTGCAGGCTCGAGTTGAAGAGGCTGCCGGGGCGCGCCTGCGGCGAACTCGGTCCCTTGAGCTTGACGCCAGACGACCATGTCAGACCTCCATCGAGACTGCGGCGCACGGTGATGGCGTCCCATCCGACGGTCAGATGCGCGAAGAATGCCCGGCCGTCGGCATCGAAGATCACGCAGGGATCGCCGTAGGTGTCATTCGGAAGCTGCGATTGGGTCCACGTCGCACCGCCGTCAAAGGATCGGAACACGAAGCGAAGATTGGCGCCAGCAATGATGTTGTCGGGATTGGTCGGATTGATCGCGATCGCGACTTCTTCGGGTTTCGAACCGGGAACGTCGATGCGCACGGTGGTCGGCTGTGCAGTGAGCATGACGGGTGCGAACGCGAGCATGAGGAGGGCTGCGTGGCCTGCCTTGCGGAGGAGGGCGAAGCTCATGGGGAATCCTGCAATGACTGAAACCGGCTGAGGGAAGCCGGACGCAAGTCAACGCTATCTGCCGGGATGATCAGGCGGTGCCGTTGAGTGCGGAAAAGACGTTGAACGTAAAATAGACTCCGAACCCGATGATGACAAGGGCGGTAACCGTGCCTGCCCTCTTGATGAATGTTGGCGAAAGGGAATGGCGGCGGCTTCGCACGAACAGCGCAAGGCCGAGGAACCAGGCAAAGCTGCCGACGCCGGTGGCCAGTGAGAACAGGACCTTGTCCCAGAAGGAGCCGACAAGCATCCCATGCGCCGACACGAAGCTGAGTACGGCGGTCCACGAAACGAAGAGCGTGGGATTCGCCAGTGCCATGGTCACACCGAGCAGCACAAAGTAGTGCCGCCGTTCGAAAGATTCGCGCTGATGCTCGAGATGCTCCCGGGTGGCATGCTTCTGCGTCTCAGGCGTGAGCTGGGGACCTTCCTTCGCGTCCCGCGTTTTGCGGCGCTCGCCCACGAGCATGGAGACGCCGTACAACATGAGCAGGATCGAGAGACCGACCTGGACCCAGGGATTCCCCAGCCAGGGGGACACGAGGGAAATGAAACCGAGCGTGATGACCAGACAGTAGACAATGTCGATGATCACCGACCCGACCGCCACATGCAGACCCTTCCGGGTGTGACCTGTCAGGGTCTGCTGGGCGACGTAGATCGAAATGGGACCGAGGGGAATTGTGATGATGACACCGACCACAAGTCCGATGAAGAGGCTGTACAGAAGATCCATGGGCACTGGAAGTATCCGCGATGCAGCGGCCGGAAAGGCCGAAACAAAAATGTACGCGAATTATCGCGCCGCGACAAGCGCTTCGATCTTCTCGATCATGGTGTCGGACATGGGGTCCACCCCCGAATCGAAGCGCGCCACGACCTTGCCCGTGCGGTCGACGAGGAACTTGTTGAAATTCCACTTGATGTCGCCATCGAACCCGGTCTGCGTGGTCAGATAGGTGTACAGGGGGTGCATGTCCCCACCCTTCACACTGATCTTCGCGAACATGTCGAACGATACACCGAACGTCGTCTCGCAGAACTTCTGGATCTCCTCATTCGTCCCAGGCTCCTGTGCTCCGAAATTATTCGCCGGAAACGCGAGGATGCGCAATCCCTTCTCCCTGTAGGCATCATGCAACTGCTCAAGGGTCTTGTACTGCTTCGTGTACCCGCACTTCGAGGCGGTGTTGACGATCAGGAGCACCTGGCCCTTGTAGTCGCCCAGCGGCTTCTTCTCGCCGTCGATGGTTTCCATTGTGAACGAATAGACGCCCTGCATGGTGGATTTCCCGCCTTTTTCTGTCTGTGCAACGAGTGACTGCGCGGCGCCTGCGACGAGCATGACGAGCAACAGAACACGTGTGAATGAGTGCTTCATGAGATTCCTTGCATGATGAGTAGCCATACAACACCGATCCGACGCAGATGGTTCACGGACAGGCCCGCGCGAATGCCTCCATGCGCGCATGCAACTCTGCGACATGCGTGCGATGCTCGGGCTTCATCAGGACGCTGCGAAGCACCGTCGTCCATTCCTGATCCTCGCCAATCAGGGGATATCTGCTGCGAAGGATGGAGGTGCGGATGCGGAATGTGCTCACATAGACGGGCCGCACGGGGTCGGCCATCGCCACCTCGAAGATCGCGCGTGACCGCCGCGAAATATCGGAAGCCACCGCCTCCTCACCCCCGGCGAAATACACGACGATGTCGAGTTCGGGCTCGAGCACCAGATACAACTCGCGCGAGGCGCGGATCATGTCGGCCCAGCGCAGCGCCGCTTCGCGGCAGGCGGTGAGAATGGGACCGAGTCCCTGCCCGCGCTCGAGCGGCAGGCACTCGAGTGTCAGCCACAGTGCAGAGGCCGAGGCGCCCGCCCTCGAACATTCGAGGCTGATCTCGCCAAGATGCAGTTCGTCGGAGGTGAAGTAGGTGTACGGTGAATCGTGCGCGTAGAAACGTCCCACGGTTGGATCCGCAAAGAGCACGCAGCCGCAGCCGTAGGGCTGCAATCCGTGCTTGTGGGGATCGATGACGATGCTGTCGCAGTCGCGCATCGCGCCAAACACATCCGCACGCACGAGAGGATCCTCGCCTGCAGCCAGCAGTGCGAAGAATCCCCCGTAGGCGGCATCGGCATGCACGCGCGCGCCATGTGCGCGGGACACGCGCACGATGTCCGGCAGGGGATCGAGCGCGCCCACCCCTGTCGTACCAATCGTCGCCACCACCGTGCCGATGTTCTCGGAAAGCAGCAGTCGCCTGAGTGCCTCAACGCTCATGCGACCGTTGGCATCGGAGGGAACGGTGAAACAGGTGATGCCCAGCACCTCGCACATGCGCGCGTGGGTGTAGTGACCCTGATCAGACACGGCAATGGCACGATCGGGATGCAGTCTGCGCGCCACCCAGAGCGCTTCGAGATTGGCCATCGTCCCGCCGCCGGTCAGATGCCCGAGAAAGGCGCTCCATCCGAACATGCGCGCGATGCGCGCGGTGACATCCTTCTCCATACGCCCGGTGGCGGGACCTCCGTCGAGCGCGTGGTTGTTGGGATTGATGAGCTGCGCAGCCAGATAACCCAGCACCGCCACGGGGTGCGGAGGCTTGAGCATCTGTCCGGCATATGCGGGATGAAAGAAGGGATAGTTGTCGGTGAGCCGTGTGAACAGCTCGTCCAATGCGGTATCCAGGGTCTCGCGCGGGACGTCGAGTGTGGCGTCGGGGGCGAAGGAATGCCAGCGGGATTCCCATGCGCGATGCCGTGCGAGCATGTCGGGAAGGAGGGCGAGGATGTCGCGTGGATTCATGGCAATGCCTGCACGAGTCGTCCGACGCGATCGATGAGGATGCTCGGTGTGAGACCGCCGTCTTCGGGGATTCCCCCGAGCGTGCCGGGAAACCGCTTCCCCCAGACGGGCACGATGCGACCCCCATCCCCATCGTGCATGCGGCGATCCTGCTCGGTGTCGCGGAGAATTTCCTTGACCTGGGTCTCGATGAAGCCGCGCTTCTCCTCGATGACGATGAGGGTGTCGGTGGAATCGGAAAATCGGAGAAGAATCTCCGGATCCACCGGCCAGGTGCAGCCGAGCTTGAGCATGGGGAAGCGTCCGGCGAGATCCAGCTCCATCAGGGCGTGCTGCAGGTAGTTCCATGCGTTGCCGCTCGCGATGAAGCCGAGCCGACGGTCGTCGCCCGGTTCGATGATGTTGAGGTGCGCAGCGCGGAGTTCGGCCATGAAACGGGGCATGCGGCGGTCGATGATGTCCTTCTCCAGCCAGGCGCTGTTGGGCGGCACGCTCACGCGCTCGCGCAGGCGGATCGCGGCCGTGTCGACGACGGTGCGCTCGTTCATGTTGACGGCGGGATAGCGGTTGGGATGTGCCGCGACGGTGCCGCCGCCGTCGGCCTGGTTGGTCGTGATGATCGAGCCGACAAGCAGCTGCGCGCGTTCGCCGAGGTCGAAGGCGATGGAGATCCAGTCCTTGATCTCCTGATTCGTCGCGGGCTCGAGCACGGGGATCTTCGCCGACGAGAAGGTGTAGCGTGAATCCGCGCCGACCTGCGTGCTCGACAGGGCGGGGTCGTCGCCGGCGATGCAGATCGCCGCGCTGCCGGTTTCCGGGATGGTGTAGTTGCAGATGGCCAGTCCGTCGAGCGCGACGTAGGCGCCGACGCTCTTGAACACGGTCATCGCACGCACGCCGGGCACGGACATCGCGCCGTGCAGAATCGATGCGGACTGGTTCTCGTTGTTGGCGATCACGCCCTTGATGCCGTGGGCTCGGAACAGCTCCTGCTGCGCCTCTATCACGTCGAAGACGTTGGCGACCGGCGAGCCGGGATATCCGGTGATGAGCGCCACACCGGCCTCGAGCGCTCCCTTGATCAGGAGCTCGTTTCCGTCATAGACAACGATGCCGCCGTCGGCCGTGAATCGGTTCTGCTTCATGCGAAGTGTCGTGCGGGAATGGATGCGTGCTTCTCAACCGTCGAAGATACGAAAGGCAGGGCAGGCGTGCATGCGCCGCTTGCACCTGAGACATCCGCGCGCGATGTTGAATGTATCCACATGAACGACATCCCGACGCTTCGACAGCCTCTGCGCTGGCGCATTGCACAGCTTCTCGAGCTGTGGTGGTGGCGCCGCTATCTGCGCGGCCGCGATGTCGCGTCGTATCATGCATGGAAGCGTTCGTACTGGCGGGACTTCCTCGCGCGCATCGGCGATCCTAATCCCCATTCCGCAGAGCGTGTGCTGGATGCGGGGTGTGGTCCCGCCGGTATTTTCATGGCCTTCGACGGTCGCTGCTCGGTCGATGCCGTCGATCCCCTGCTCGCCTCCTACGAACGGAGGCTTCCGCACTTTGCGCGGGAGATGTACCCGCGCGTGCGGTTTCACACGGGGACGCTGGAGGCGCTCGCTTCCCCCATCCCTCATGACCGCGTGTACTGCCTCAACGCAATCAACCATGTCGCCGATCTCGACGCGGCCCTCGACGCCCTGGTGGCGGCAGTGCGGGTCGGGGGACGGCTCTGCGTGAGCATCGACGCGCATCGTTTCGGCTGGGTGCGCGCCCTCTTCCGCGCGCTGCCCGTCGACGTGCTGCACCCGCACCAGTTCGACGAGCAGGAATACGCGGCGATGCTGATCGCACGCGGTTGCACCATCGAGCGGCGCATCACCATCCGCAAACAGCTGCTGTTCACCTATGTGCTGCTCGTCGCGCGTCGCGATGTGTAGGAAGGAGAGGATCGGATGTCGGAATTCCGTCAGAACTACGCCACCCACGAGTGGGTGATCATAGCACCCGAGCGTGCGTTGCGTCCCAGCGACCACACTGCGGAAGCCTCACACGGCGGAGCCCCGGCGCAACCGGACGCGCCTCAGCGTGAGGCTGTTCAGCGTGATGCTGCTCCGGGGGATGTGCCACGCAGGCGATCGATCGACCGTGTTGTGTCGGACGAGCACGCGCATGTGAAGGGACACGGGTATGATCCCGAGTGTCCCTTCTGCCCCGGCAACGAGCAGGAGACCGATGAGGAGATGTGGGCGTCGCGCGATGGAGAGGGAGACTGGCGTGTGCGCGTGGTGCGGAACAAGTTCGCGCCGCTGGCGTTGTCGCGCTCGGTCAATCGCACTAGCGTCGGTCGTTTTCTGAAAAGCGACAGCTACGGAACGGCCGAGGTGGTGATCGAGTCACCGCGGCACGACATGACCCTGTCGCTGATGCATCGCGCAGACATCGTGCGTGTGCTTGAGGCGTATCGGGATCGTGCGATCGCGATGAGTGCCATGGAGCGTATCGCGATCGTGATGACGTTCCGCAACGCGGGCACCGAAGCGGGCACGTCGCTCATGCACCCGCATTCACAGATCATCGCCTCGCCGATCATCCCGCCTCACATCCGGGATCCGTTTCAGCTGGCCGCGTTGCACTACGACTCGTACGGAACCTGCGTGTACTGCGATATCCTTGCCGACGAACTGCGTCAGGGAGAGCGCATCGTGTATGAGAATGACGGCTTCGTCGTGTTCTGCCCCTTTGCCTCGCGGAGTCCCTACGAAGTGCGCATCTATCCCCGTCGGCACATGGCCAACTACACGTGGATCAGCGATGCGGAGCTTCCGCTGTTCGCGCAGGCGCTGCGCGAGGCGCTGCACCGGGTGGATCATGTGCTCGGATCGCCGAGCTACAATTACATCATTCGATCCTCACCCGTCGGCGACGAGGATGTGCGGTACCTGCACTGGTACTTCCTGCTGGTGCCGCGAGTTTCGACACCGGCGGGATTCGAGATCGGCAGCGGGATCTACATCAATCCCTGCGCCCCCGAGGAGTGCGCTTCGCAGTTGCGGGCGGTGCCGGAAGCTTCCACGACTGGAGCTCCGCGAGCAGCTGGTCGTCGGTGAGGTGGTAGTGCAATGGAGTGACGGAGATCATCCCGCGCGCAAGCGCGTCGTCGTCCGACATGGGGTCGGTGTCGACCATGTATGTGCCCACAAGCCAGAAGTAGTCCTTGCCGTTGGGATCCTCACGGCGCTCGAATCCGTCGTCCCACCATGAACGTCCCTGACGCGTGACGGCAACGCCGCTGATGTCGCCGATCGGGATGTTTGGAATATTGACGTTGAGCAGCGTGCCTTTGGGGAGTCCGCGTTTGAGGACGACCTGTGCGATACGGCGTGCGAAGAGCGCTGCGGCCGAGTGGTCGGCGGTGAGGGAGTGTGATGCATGCGAGATCGCGATGGAGGGGATGCCGAGGATGGCGCCCTCCGTCGCGGCCGAGACGGTGCCGGAATAGATCACGTTGATGGATGTGTTGCGTCCGTGATTGATCCCGGAGACGATGAGGTCGGGCTTCCGCTCGAGGAGGGTGGATACCCCGAGCTTCACGCTGTCGGCGGGCGTTCCCTCGACGGCCCATCCCTCGAATCCCTTTCCGCGTGAGATTCTGCGTGCCCGCAGCGGCATTTGCACTGTGATGGCATGTCCCACGGCACTTTGCTGCGTCGCAGGCGCCACCACGATGGTGTCGGCGATGCGGTTGAGGGATGTGACGAGGGCGTGGATGCCTGGGGAATCGTAACCGTCGTCGTTGGAGACGAGGATGAGGGGACGGGCCATGGATCGAGGGTGACGAGTGTGATCAGAACAGTGTGTAGGTCAGACCGACGGCAAGAGACTGCTTGACCTGCGTGCGGCGGCTCTGGGCGATCTCGTGCACGACCAGGACATTGAGCGATGCGGTGAGGTAGCTGTTGACCTTCGCGTTGAAGGTGTTGTCCCAACGGACATCCCAGACATCGAGCATGTTGAAAGCGGAGAAGAGGTTGAGTTGCGACGTGTAGATCACGTTTTCCATGATGGTGAACTTGGTCGAGGTGCCCGATTCGATACCAGTCTGGACATTGACGGTTTTGTCTGGTCCCGCATACCCATATGACTTCGAGAACGTTTCCTTGACCGCGACACCGAGGCGGGTTGCGAAGGATTCGTCAGGGGCGTAGGTGAATCCAGCCGACTGCATGAGATAGCCAGGATCCCAGAAGTCGGAGGTCTGTACACGTTCGCCGTCGACAACCTTGTATCCGGGCTGGAATTGTGTCTTCACGGTGAGTGCTGCGTAGGGATTGACCTTCCATCCGACATTTTTCGAGTAGATGCTCTCGCCGAAAAACTCGTCTTCCGTTTTTTCGAAGTTTCTACTGCCAAGCTTGGCCTGTCCGTAACTGGCCTTGACATTGTTCAGCCAGGTGTACGACTCGGCTGTGTAGAGGAATTTCCCTCCGAGGATGAAGGTCCAGGCAAGGGTGTTTTCACCGCCCTGGGTCCAATTGTGCAGACTGACCTGCGAGATGTTGAACGTAGCCACCATGGTGTTGTTCCACCCGAGCTCGGCTGAAGGAGGTGCAGGTGTTGGAGACGCAAGCGGGCTTGGGTTTTGCGCCGTTGCGATGGTCGTGATGAGAATCAGCATGCAGAATGTGGTGACGACGGAACGAGTCATGATGCCTCCTGTGAGTATTCGGATGGTACAAAAGTGTCGAAGTGCAGCGCAGAAAAAAAGGGTGCGCATCCTTTCGAGATGCGCACCCTCTGCATGAGGTGGAGCAGCTTACTTGAGAATCCGGAACTCGATGCGGCGGTTCTGGAAGCGATTCTCGGGTGAGGTGTTCGGCACGCGTGGTGTCGTCTCGCCATAACCCTTTGTGGACATGCGCTCGGGGGCGATGCCGCGGTTGACGAGCCAGGTCTTGACCGACGTTGCACGGGCCTCGCTCAGGCGCTGGTTGGCGGCATCCTTGCCGACATCGTCGGTGTGACCGCCGATTTCGACGCGAAGTTCGGGATTCGTACGCAGCGTGTTGTACGCCTTGATGAGGATCTCCTCGGATTCGGGCAGGATTGCCGCCTTGTTCGTCTCGAAGTTGATGCCCTCGAGCACGATGTTCTTGCCTTCCTCCACACGCAGCACGTCTGCCTTGAGCGGGTCTGTGCCGTTCTTGACTTCGAGGCCGTCGTTGACGCTGTCGCCGTCGGTATCCATCACGAGGGGATTCGTGCGGTACTTGTTGCGCTCGTCGCAGTCGGACAGGTCGTCGCCGTCGGTATCGGCCCGCAGTGGATTCGTCTTCATGTCGAGAACCTCGTCGCCATCGATGCAGCCGTCGTCGTCGGTATCCTTCTTGAGCGGATCGGTCTTGTACTTGAGGACCTCGTCGCCGTCGATGAGGCGATCGCCATCGGTATCCTTCTTGAGCGGATCGGTCTTATGGATCGTGACTTCGTCGCCGTCGATCAGACCGTCGCCATCCGTATCGCGGTTCTTCGGGTCGGTCTTGTAGACGTTGATTTCGTCAGTGTCGAGCAGGCCGTCGCCATCGGTATCCAGAATGACCGGCTTCGGCACAGGAACAGCCTCAACCTTGCGATACTTGTCACCGAAGAAATACAACATGCCCAGCGAAAAGCTCGGGATGTTGTCGTTGATCTCGCTCGTCCATCCGTCGATATTGTCGGTGAAGTTGTACACCTTGTACACCGATCCATAGATATCGAACTTGTCGTTCAGCGTGTACTTGAGTCCGCCACCGGCAGGAATGCCGAGGGAGCTCTTCTCGTCATTGCTAAGCATGCTGCTGAATTTCGAACGAGTTGCATCCGATGTGTTGATGTTAGGATCGAAGAACATGAACCCGAGACCAATGAATCCGAACGGTCGGAAGGCGGATTTCGGAAACAGTTCGATCTGAAGAGATGCAGAGAGTGTGAACACGTTGTTGGTCACTTCGTAGTAGCTGAAGGGAGCGGCGATCTGCTCGACGAAATCAGCATTCGCTTCGACGGGATTCCACGAGAACATTCCCTTCAATCCAAGCTTGCCGATTTTTCCAAGCCGCAGCAGATGGTATTCGGCAAGAAGTTCGGCTCCCAGACGCGGAGGATTCTCTGCGTTTGGAAACTGGCTTCCGTTGTCCTGAACATCACTGTTCAACAGGTTCAGGTTTAACCCCAGGCCTATCCCAAGGTGCTGAGGACGGGCATCCTGCCGCTCGACATTCAACGTGTCGTTGTATTGTGTGTCCTGCTGGGCGTGGCCGGTCGTCGGCCATAACAGGAAGCTCAGGAAGAGCACTGCTGCGAGTATGCTTCCCTTGGGCATGACTACCTCCGCGTAATATTCAGGCAAAGCGATTTTCATGATCTGTGTGGTACATGACCGTTCAGTCAATATGTGAAGCGCAACGACCTTGGAAAGAAGACAAAGAAACCTCCGAAGTCGTCACATCTGACCGGACTGCCGTACTGACGGATGAACTGTTTGTGATACGATTTTACAGCTTTTCATACTGTTACGCAAGCAGAAACTGATTTTAACATATCATGGCATGAGTGATCACACGACCGAAATCCGACTCGCCGCAATGAAGAAGCGACGTGCAACGAACCCGGTATCGGTCAGACTCGCATTCCCGGCGGGATTCCCCCCGCTCACATGGAAGTCGCTGAAGGTCGCGGACTGGTTCATCCAGATGGGACCCGTCAGATTCAACGACACATTCGCCCCAGCCTCCATCAGTTCACCTGCAATCTCCTCGCGCAACCCGGCATCGGTGCACCAGGCACCGAAGGAAATCGCACCATGCGTCCGCGCCGCATGTGCGGCGAGCGCAATGCTCTGTCGGGTGTCCTCCGTCGCGATCACACAGACGATGGGACCAAACCACTCGCGCTCCGACATAGCCTGCTGATCGGTCGGTACTTCGACGATCACCGGCGACATGCTGCGTGCATCGGCAAAGCCAGGGTGCGCGATCCCGCGTGAGGCCAGCGCCACTGTCGCGCCAAGGCTGCCGATCTCGGCAACCCGCTCCATCGTGGCGGGATTCTGGATGGCGCCCAGCGTGCCCGGTCCCATTTTCTCATTCGACACAAGCGCATCGATGCGCGCGGCCAGCCGCTGCACGACCTCGGCATACGGCACGAGAACGCCGCCGTCCCGCACACCACCGCGCGGCACGTAGATGTTCTGCGGTTTCGTGCACATCTGTCCACTGTACAGCGACACACTGAACGCGATGTTGTCGAGCGCCGCGTCGAGTGCATCCGCCGAATCCAGAATGATCGAATTGATCCCTGCCTTCTCGGTGAAGACAATCGTGTCGGGCAGCGATTCCAGCCGATCTCCGTACGCCGATCCTCCCGTATAGTCGACGAGACGCACCTGCGGATGCGTGACGAGCGCGTCGGCGATGAGGCGGTCGCCATCCACTGCGAGCTGCAGGATGTCGGGATCGATGCCGACATCCGCAAACGTCGAACGCATCGAAGCCACGCAGATGGCAAGAGGAAGGATGGCCCCCGGGTGCGGCTTGACGATGACGGGATTGCCCGTTACAAGACTCGCAAACATCCCGGGGAAGCTGTTCCAGACAGGAAACGTCGAGCATGCGATCGCCACGCCCACGCCATGGCCGATGCAGCGATAGGTCTTCTCCAGGACTACCGTGGACTTGCCCATCGGCTTCTCCCAGCGGACTTGCGACGCGAAGCGGGTCTGCTCTGCGTATCCGAGCACGATGGCTTCCAGTGCGCGGTCGAAGGCATGGGGACCCGAGGCCTGGAATGCCATCATGAATCCCTGCCCTGTCGTATGCATCGTCGCGAAGGCGATCTCGAAGAAACGCGACGACATGCGCACGAGCGCCTCGGCGAGCACGCCTGCGCGATGGGCGGGCTGCATGCGCATCCATGCCGTGCGCGCCGCCGCAGCGCGCGCAACCAGTGTGTCGGGCTCGGCGAAGGGATAGGTGATCCCAAGGTCGAAGCCGTAGGGAGAGGCTTCCGCACCGACCCAGCGGTCCGCGGCCTGCCCCGTCCCGGCAAAGGGCTTTCCCACATGCGCACGAAACGCGGCCTCGCCATCGGACTGGGCGGTCTCCCCGTAGATCTTCCCGCTCGGGACTTCAGGCCACTGGGCGTGGAACACGCGGGAGAACGCCGCGTGCGTCGCGGCATCGATCATCGGGGCGTGCGTGCGGAACAGGGCGTCGAGATCGGCCATGAAACGAACTCCTCTGGAAAAGCGGATGTATGGAATGAATGGACTGCGCAATCTACAAAACCCCGGGATTTTCGCTGTGGTTCCCCGACTGCGGTCGCATAAGTTGTTATATCGGTGAAGTTGGTCCTATATTCACACCCGACATTTGACTCTGGAGATTGTGCATGACCCCTCGCATTCAAGCACCCGCAACGACCGAACCTTTTCCGAGGACGTTCTGGACTGCCAACCTGACCGAGCTCTTCGAGCGCGGCGCCTACTACGCCATGGCGAGTTTCGTCGTGCTGTATCTCGGCCAGCTCGGTCTCGGCAAGTACTGGCCGAGCAACCTGAACGGCATCCTGTGGACCCTCGTCTACTTCCTGCCCATCCTCTCCGGCACCATCGCTGATCAGGTAGGCTTCAAGAAGGCCCTGCTTGTCGCCTTCGTGCTGCTCGCCATCGGATATTTCCTGATGGGTTATCCGGTGTGGCTCGGGGGACAAGTGCTCAGTGCGACGGTCAGCGACAACATCACCGCCGGTGCGGCCGTGGTCGTGCCCGTCATCATCGGCATCCTGCTGATCGGCATGGGCGGCTCGGTGATCAAGCCCTGCATCTCCGGCACGGTGCAGAAGACGGCCGGCCAGCGTGCCACCCTCGCCTTCGCAATCTTCTACATGGTCATCAACATCGGCTCGCTCGTCGGACGCGGCGTCAGCTACTACGTGCGCACCCACATCGACCTCAGCTTCATCTTCGCCGTCTCGATGGCCTGCTCGGTGGTCGCGTTCTTCGTCGTGCTCGTCATGTACCGCGATCCCGATGCAGCCAATGCGCCCGCCAAGCCGCGCCGCAGCATCGGCCGCATCCTGCTCGACATGGTGCTCGTCATGAAGAACGTCCGCTTCGCGATGTTCCTCCTCGTCTCGAGCGGCTTCTTTTTCATCTACTCGCAGGTCTACAACGTCCTGCCCCTCTACCTGAAGAAGGTCGTCGAAACCGATCCCGCCGTCGACATCTACACCATGGCAAATCCCTTCGTCATCGTCTTCTTCCAGCTGCTGGTCACCAAGCTCTTCGGCAAGATGAAGCCCATCCGCTCGATCATCGTCGGCATCATCATCATCGGCGTGTCGATGCTCATCAACCTCATTCCGATCTGGAGCGCCGGCGGCGTGCGCGTCACCGCCTTCGACCTTATCCCCATCGGCTCGGTCTTCATCGTGCTTACCGTCGCCCTCATCGCCTTCGGCGAACTCTTCACCTCCGCCCGCACTTACGAGTACATCGGCGCCCTCGCACCGAAAGGGCAGGAGGGACTCTTCCTCGGATACTCCAACCTCCCCATGGCAATCGGCGCCCTCGTCGGCGGTCCCGCCGGCGCATTCATCTTCAACGAGATCATGTGCCACAACGCCACGGCCCTGCCCAACGGCCTGCTCGACCTCGATCCCACATGGAACTCCATCGGCTGGCTCATCCTCATGGCCATCGGCTTCATCTCGGCATTCAGCATGTGGCTCTACAACCGCTGGATACAGGCGGACCATGCATGAACACGAAACGCCGGCCCCGGGCCGGCGTTTTTGTTGAAGGAGGAAGAGCCCGCGGGGGTCAGGGTCGTGTGGGCAGATCCTTGAACAAGGCAATGGCCCGATCGCGCTGCACACCGTGATCCACCAGCGGAAGCGGGGAGTCGACGCCCAGCTCGCACCCCGCCGCACGCTGCGCAAACATGTCAGCCTCATGCGGCCAGTGCACCAGCCGCGCGTCGAAGCCCGCCAGCTCCGGCACGTGCGTGCGTATGTACACGCCATCGGGATCGAACTTGCGTGACTGCAGCACGGGATTGAAGATCCGGAAATACGGCTGTGCGTCACACCCCGTCGACGCACTCCACTGCCAGCCCCCGTTGTTCGCGGCGAGATCGAAGTCCAGCAGATGCCGCGCGAAATACCCCTCGCCCAGCCGCCAGTCCACCAGCAGATCCTTCGTCAGGAACATAGCCACCACCATGCGCAGCCGGTTGTGCATCCATCCCGTCGCGTTGAAGTGCCGCATCGCCGCATCCACGATCGGATAGCCCGTGCGTCCCTCGCACCACGCCACGAAATGCTCCTCCCGTCCCGGCCACGTGATCGCATCGTACTCCGGCTTGAACGCCCGCGTCTCCACGTGCGGAAACTGGGCGAGAATCATCTGATAGAACTCCCGCCACACCAGCTCCGACAGCCAGGTCGCGGCACCCTGCGACGACCGCGCCCGCGCCTCGCGCACGAGCCGGCGAATCGAGATCGTGCCGAAGCGCAGATGCACCGAGAGAAACGAGGTCGCCGGCACGGCGGGATAGTCCCGCTGCTCCTTGTATTCGTCGATGATGGGAAGGAAGCGGGCGAGCTGCGCCTGCGCGCCGGTGCTGCCCGGGTCCAGCCAGAGCGGTGCTTCGACGAAGCCGAGCATCGGAAGCTTCCACTCGGAGTCGGCGGCGGTGATCGCAGTCGAGCGTGCCAGCCGCGAGAGATCGGGCGTGCGTTCGGCGAGGGAATCACGTCCCGCCATCTGATCCTCATCCAGTCGCGCCAGCCAGGCGCGCTTGTACGGCGTGAACACGCGGAAGGGCGTTCCGCTGCCGGTCAGGAGCTCGCTGCGCTCGTAGACCACCTGGTCCTTGAACGTGCGCAGCGCGCGGCCGTCGGCGGCGAGTCGGCGGGCGACCTCCTCGTCGCGACGGATCGCGCGTGGTTCATAATCGTGATTGGTGAAGACTGCATGGGCGCCGCATTCGGCGGCGAGGGTGGGAATCAGCGTGGTGGGATCACCATGCCGCACGACGAGGCGCGAACCGTGTGCTCGCAACCCCGCGTCGAGTTCGATGAGCGAGCGGTGGATGAAGGTGACGCGGCGGTCGTCGCGGTCGTCGAGCGCGTCGAGAATCGTCGTGTCGAAGATGAAGACGGGAATGACTGCAGTCGATGCTACGCATGCTTCGGCGAGCATCGTGTTGTCGTCGAGCCGCAGATCGCGGCGAAACCACGCAAGTGAGATCATGAGAGAGAAAGGAGGGTGGACGTCCTCGTCCACTCGTGACGGATGTTCAGTGGGTGCAGGGTGGACGAAGACGTCCACCGACCGGTCTTAAATCGACCCCGACTGCAGCAACGTCGCCAGCTTCTGTGCAACATCCGTTCGCACCGTGTGCGCACACGAAGCCCCGCGCTTGACCGCCGCCGCAGATCCGCACGAACACCCGCTGATATGCAGCTCGATGTCGAGCACATATTCGCACGATCCGCAGGTCGACACACATAGATGCGTCAGTGCGTCGGGACGAAGAATCAGATCGGCGCCTTCATTCGTGAGTGCGACTGCGATCATGACACGCTCCTTGCCCTGCACGCCGTCGGCCTTCAGATACGACACCCCGCCGGTCTTGAAGAGCGTCACCCCGTCGAGCGTCGCCCTCTCCCCGAGAATCTGTTCCAGCGCTTGCTTGACCACCGAGAGCCGCACGTCGAGCGTGAGCCCGCCGTTCTCGAGCCTTCCGATGCGTACGGGACGCATCTGACCCTCGGGCGACCCGGGCGCAGCAGTGACCGGGACGCTGAAAATTATATGGAGGCAGACCGCGATGGTACAAAGAGCGTACTTGCCGCGGATCTTCGAACGAGTATCCATGGAAGCTGGGATTGTTGTATCAGCAATGATACTCGCAGCGGCACGCAATTACAAGAGAAATCTCAGGGACGCAAAAATAAATGAGGGGCGGCCCGATGGACCGCCCCTCGTCGTACGAAGTACGGAAAACCTCAGATGAAGATGTTGATGTTCGCGCCGATGCGCAACACGCTTCCGGATTCGGAATCGTCAGCACCATCGGGCTTGTACGAATCCAACTTGTACTGGAGACCGATACCCAGCGCGGCCGACGGCGTCAGCATGTACTGCACACCGCCCTGAAGAACGATCGAAGTCCCCGTCGTCGTCGACTCCGTTATGCTGTTTTCGTAGTTGAAGCTCGAGAAGAGGAATGCCGCGCCGAGATAAGGAACCCATCGGCTGTCGCTGACGAACATGTAGTTCACCTGGGGACCGATGCCGAACATCGATGATTTTAAATCACCCTGCGTCTCGCTGTCGAACCCAAGCATGACGCCAACGTTCAGCCCGCGCATCACGAAGTATCCGACACCCGTGTTCAATCCGATGTTCGTCTGACCATCGCCGGCACCATTCTCATACAGATCGCCGGATCGCGATTCGAAACCAAATGTCGTCGATCCCGACAGCGACCAGTGTCCCTTGTCGAGACGATACGTGTAGCCTTCCTCCTGCGCCACGGCAAGCTGTGTGCAGACAAGCATGCATGCAAGCATGGTGTATGAAGCGAGAGAACGTTTCATGACTCCTCCAGGTTGGTGAAATTGACCACCCCGCCGTGTGTCACGGTGGATGGTATGTGATGTGGATTGATGGTATGGAGGAAATCTAACAGCGAAAGACTACATCATGCAACAAAAAATACGGGACGTCTGTTGACGTCCCGTTGTAGGGGAAGCCATGCACGCCGCCAGCGCGGATGGGGAAGCTTCCGCAGCGGTGCTCAGGGCCCGGACGACGACGACATCGGATGCCCCGGCAACCTCAGGGCAGTTCCTTCGTCACGAAGGCGGGAGCGATCATGTTCTCGGGCTTGAGCATCTCGTCGAGCTGCTCGCGTGTCATCAGTCCCCGCTCGATCACGAGTTCTGTGATGCCGCGTCCCGAAGCCAGCGCTTCCTTGGCGACGGCGGAGGCCTTGTCATAGCCGATCACGGGCACGAGCGCCGTTACCAGTCCGATGCTGCGTTCGACATACATGCGGCAGATGTCGCGGTTGGCCGTGATGCCGTTCACACAGCGGCGTGCCAGGGCGCGGCAGCCACCCGTGAGCAGATCGATGTTCCGGTGCAGGTTGAAGAAGATCACCGGCTCCATCACGTTCAATTCGAGCTGGCCGGCCTCGGCCGCCATCGATATGGTCACGTCGTTGCCGATCACCTGGAAGCAGATCTGGTTGACGACTTCCGGGATGACGGGATTCACCTTGCCCGGCATGATCGACGAGCCCGGCTGCATCGGCGGCAGGTTGATTTCGTGCAGACCGGCACGCGGACCCGACGAAAGCAGCCGCAGATCATTGCAGATCTTCGAGAGCTTGACGGCGTAGCGCTTGAGCACGCCCGAGAGCTGCACGAACACGCCTGCGTCCTGCGTGGCTTCCACGAGATTCGTGGCGGTCACGAACGAGAGCTGGCCGAACAGGTTGATGTAATGACGGACGCGATCCACATATCCCGGCGGCGAGTTGATGCCCGTGCCGATCGCCGTGGCGCCCATGTTCATCTCGCGCAGCAGCTGCCGCGCCTCGTGAATGCGATGGATGTCTTCGCCGATCATCACCGCATAGGCGCCGAACTCCTGGCCGAGCGTCATCGGCACCGCATCCTGCAGCTGTGTGCGGCCCATCTTGATCACGTCGGAGAATTCGACCTCCTTGAGTTCGAACGAATTCTTGACCTCGGCCATCGCGTTGGTCAGATCCTCGAGCCGCGTGTACATCGCCAGACGGATCGCGGTGGGATACACGTCGTTGGTCGACTGCGAGAGATTGACGTGGTCGTTCGGATGGCAGAAGGCGTACTCGCCCTTCGCGTGGCCCATGTACTCGAGCGCGAGATTGGCGATCACCTCGTTGGCGTTCATGTTGGTGGATGTGCCGGCGCCGCCCTGGTACACATCGACGGGAAACTGATCGTGATACTTGTTGTTGAGCAGATCGTCACAGGCTCGGGAAATCCCCTCGCCGATTTCCCGGTCGAGGATGCCGAGATCCATGTTCGCATGCGCCGACGCCTTCTTGAGCAGCGCGAGCGCACGGATCATGTGCGGAAACATGGAAATGCCGATGCCAGTGATCGGGAAGTTCTCGATGGCACGACGGGTCTGAATACCGTAGTAGGCTTCCGATGGAATCTCCATCGTCCCCAGCGAGTCGTGCTCGAGCCGGGTGTTGGGTGAAGTCATGATGCTGTCCACAATAGTGCGTGAAAGCGCCGGCATGCAACCGGCATCCCCCAATCTACCCAAACCCCGGCGTCGGACCCAACCGTCAATGGGGGGGAGGCGTCTCGCTTCCGAACAACACCACCTTGTACCGCGTGTAGAGATACGACACCGCGAGCAGAATCACCCCGAGCGCGAGGAACGAGAAGATGCGGTACAACGTCTCGAGAAACGCCAGATCGACCACGAAGATCTTCAAGATCGAGATCGCGAACACCGCGATTGCCGCCACGCGCAGCGTGATCGCACGCCGCAGCATGCCCCACGCCATCAGCGCCACCGAGTACAGCAGCCAGAGTCCCGACAGTGACATCTGCGCGAGATTCCGCACCATCGCACGGTCGTCGGCGCCCGCGCCGAGTCGCGCGACAAGATCGCCGTGGTCGAGCGTCAACAGCACAAACCCGAGCAGTACCGCGGCCGCGCGCAGCAGATGCCCGAACACCCGGCGCGTCGCGGCGGCCATGCCTGGGGCACCTGCGCTGCGATGCGCACCGAATGCCGCCGTGCCGGCCAGCAGCGCGAAGGCGAGCGCACGAAGATTGAGGATGGGAAGGAACGCCGCCGCGTCGATCGGGGCATCCGCCGCGGCGACGAGCTGTAGTCCCGCCAGCCCGGCCACCACGAGACCGGCCACCCATGCGGAAGCCGCCTGCCGCCGCACCCCCGCTTCGAGCAGCAGCGCCGCGACGAGCGTCCACACCATCGCCAGCACGAATCCCTGGAGCATGATGGCCGCGGCGATGAGCACCAGCGCGACCGCGGCAAGCGCATACCGCGCGATGGTGAATCCATCCGCGCGCAGGCGTGCCTGCGCCACGAATGCCGCGGCGCCGTGCAGCGCGGCGGCGCAGAGCACCATCCCGCCCCGCGCTCCGTCGGTCCACGAATCCACTGCCAGCAGCAGCGCGAACGTTGCGGAGAGCATATGCAGGAGCGCCATGATGCCGATGGGCGCATCCGCCCGCGTGCCGCGCGTGCGCAGCAGATCTGCGGCGGAGAACAGCAGCCAGAACAGCGCGATGAAGGCGAGCGTGATCCACGCGGTGGTGGGATCGAAGTACTCGGCGTACCAGGCGAACAGCGTCAGCCAGCTCGCGCCCATGGCGATGGGAGCGAGCAGAATCCATGCGGGACGCGCAGCCACCACGGCGAGGATGCCGATGTCGAGCAGGAGGATGTAGGTGAGCAGGGCGACCTCCTGCGCGCTTCCGGTCGAGAGCAGGAACGGCGTGAGGAAGCCTCCAAGCGCGCCGAGCAGTGCGACCGCGAGACTCTGCGCGCGCATCGCGATTGCGAACGTTCCGATCGTGACGAGCGACATCAGCGCGAAAGCCACGAGCTGGGGAACGAGATGATAGAAGTTGAACGAGGCGTAGACAGAGAGGTAGAGGATTGCGATGCCGGCGCCGGCGAGTCCCTGTGCGAACACTGCCAGACCGCGGCGTTCGGAGCGCTCGGCGCCCGCGATGAGACCGATTCCCACGAGCGCGCCGATGCCGACCCGCATCCCCTCGCTGATCCAGTTGTTGTCGAACGCATACTTGAGGAAGAATCCCATCGCGAGAATCAGCGCCAGCGCCCCGATCCGGTTGAGCAGCTTGCCCCCCACCAACTCCTCCCACGGCGTCGTTCGCTCCGCCGCTTTTGAAAGGTCGGAGGCCGCTTTTGAAAGGTCGGTGGCCACAAGGTCGGAGGCCGCTTTTGAAAGGTCGGTGGACGTCCCCGTCCACTTGACAGGTCGGTGGACGTCCCCGTCCACCACAGGAGGACGGACGCCCTCGTCCGTCATGGGAGGACGGACGCCCTCGTCCGTCATGGGAGGACGGACGCCCTCGTCCGTCATGGGAGGACGGACGCCCTCGTCCACCGACCGATCAAGAGCAGCCCGCTCGAGCCGCCCGAGCCTTTCGGCGAGCGACTTCACCTGCGTGCCGAGCATCACGACACGCACAACCACGAACACGAACAGCGCCAGCGGCGCAAGCGCAAACAGGGCGATGAGAACTTCGACCATGAGAACTTCCGGAGCATCTATGTGGGGGAGATCACCAAATATACGTCACCGGCGGCTTCCCCCCATCTGGTGCGGCGATGCGCCAGCGCGTATCTTTTCCCTTCGCCTTGTTCCACCCACCGAACGAATCCCCCATGACCACCACGCCCCTGCACCGCATCCTGCCCGCCCTCGTGCTGGCCCTGTGCCTTGCATCCACCGCCGATGCGCAGCAGCGCACGCCGCTCACCGCGCAGGATCTCTGGAGCATGACGCGGGTGGGCGGACTCGACGTCGCGCCCGACGGCGCAGCGGCGCTCTTCACCGCGACCGAGTACGACATCAAGGGCAACAAGGGTAACGGAGACATCTGGGTGCTGCCGCTCGACGGCTCCGCGGCGCGTCGCTTCACGACTGGAAAGAGCACCGAGTCGCAGGCGGTGTGGAGTCCCGACGGCCGGCGCATCGCCTTCGTGGCGAAGCGCGACGACAACGAACGCGCGCAGCTCTACGTGATCGACATCACCGGCGGCGAGGCGCGACAGCTGACCGACATGCCCCTCGGCGCCGGCGCGCCGAAGTGGTTTCCCGACGGCCGCCGCATCGCCTTCACCTCGCAGATGATCCTGCGCTTCGGCGACAACACCGACTCGCTCAAGGCCGAACTCAAGCGCCGCAAGGAGAGCAAGGTCTCGGCCCTCGCCAGCGAGAACCGCGTCATCCGCTACTGGGATCATTACGTCGTCGACGACCTGCTCACGCACATCTACGCCGTCGACGTCGAGACGAAGAAGATCACCGACCTCACGCCGGCGATGGACCGCTTCTTCAGCATCGCTGGCGGTGCGGATTTCGACATTGCGCCAGATGGAAGGGAGCTGGTGGTGACCGCGCTCACCGAGGGCGTGCCCTATCGCAACGGATACTCCGACCTGTTCACGCTGCCATCCGACGGAAGCGGCCTGATGCGCAACATCACCGCGGCCAACCGCGCCGACGATCACAGCCCGCGCTACACGCCCGACGGAAAGCACATCCTCTTCGGACGGCAGGTCGACACGACGAAGAACGCCGAGCGCGTGCGCCTGATGCGGATGGACCGCGCCACCGGCGCCGCGATCGAACTCTGCCAGTCCTTCGATCGCAGTCCCTCGAACTGGATCGTCGGCGATGCGGGACGCACGGTGTACTTCACGGCAGAGGATCGCGCCAAGCAGTCGATCTTCTCCGTGCCGATGAAGGGCGGGGCGGTGAGCGAGGTGTTCCGCGGGGGAACGAACAGCGGACTCTGTCTGGCGGGCACGCGGCTGGTGTTCCTGCATCAGAACATTTCCGCGCCTGGCGAGGTGTACTCGATCGCGACGAACGGGAAGGATCTGCGCAAGCTCACCTCCTTCAACGACGAGCGTCTTGCGAAGATCGAGATGGGCCGCGTCGAAGACGTGCGCTACGTGGGTGCCGACGGCGACAGCGTGCAGGCCTACATCGTGTATCCGCCCGGATTCGACGCATCGAAGAAGTGGCCTCTGCTCGTGCTGCTGCATGGCGGACCCCACGGCACCTTCGGCGACGATTT
Source organism: Bacteroidota bacterium (assembly GCA_023432805.1). Classification (GTDB taxonomy): domain Bacteria; phylum Bacteroidota; class Ignavibacteria; order SZUA-365; family SZUA-365; genus JAEYUG01. The sequence goes on from JAEYUG010000081.1 coordinate 85,589, forward strand.
CCATCCCCGCTGGAATCACCAGCTCTTCGCGGCCCCCGGCTACGTGGCCATCGCGCCGAACTTCCACGGGTCGACGAGCTTCGGCGAGCAGTTCGCCGAGTGCATCAACGGCGCGCATCCCGAGAAGCCCTACGTCGACGTGATGGCGGCGGTCGACTACATGCTCGCACGCGGATTCATCGACTCGACGCGGATGGCCGCGGGGGGTGGCAGCTACGGAGGCTTCCTCACGTCGTGGATCGGCACCCAGACCTCGCGGTTCGCATGCCTGATCAACCACGCCGGTGTCTACAACCTCATGGCGCAGTTCGGATCCGACATCACCTGGGGACGCCATCTCAGCTACGGCGGCACGCCGTGGAGCGGACGTGACAACGTGCTGAAGTGGAGTCCCTCGCAGTACGCCGCCGGCTACGTGACGCCGACGCTGGTGCTGCACGGCGAGAAGGATTACCGCGTGCCCTACACGCAGGGGCTGGAAGTGTACGGCATGCTGACGGCGAAGGGCGTGCCTGCGCGCATCGTCATCTACCCCGACGAGAACCACTGGATTCTGCAGCCGCAGAACTCGATCAACTGGTACGGCGAGGTGCACACCTGGCTCGCCCGCTGGCTGAAATAAAGAACGGTCGGTGGACGTCCTCGTCCACCCTCCTCTCTACCCCCTCAACGCGTCCATAAGCTTCCCATGCGCCCCTCCGAACGCCCCGTTCGAGAGAAACACGATCACATCCCCCGGTCGTGCGAGCCCCCGCACCCGTGCGACCATCGCATCCGCATCCGGCAGATGCATCGCGTCGACCCCGGCCGCTGACAAATCCCCCAGCAGCTGCGTGACCGACAGCCGCTCGGCTTCCGCATAGCGGTCTGCGCGGTTCACCGCGCCCACCACCACCACAGATGCGCCTGAGAGCGCTTCGGCCAGCTCCCGCTGGAAGATGCTGCGCGTGGTCGTGTTCGACCGCGGCTCGAACAGCGCAACCAGACGGCGTCCGGGCCAGCGCGCCGCGGCGGCGGCCAGCGTCTCCCGAATCGCGGTGGGATGATGCGCGAAGTCGTCGACGACCGTGATGCCGCCCGTCTCGCCGATCACATCCATCCGTCGTCGCACACCGGCAAAGCTCTCGAGTCCCGCCCGCACCTCGTCGGGCGCGAGTCCCAGCCGCGCGCAGGCGGCGATGACCCCGAGCGCGTTGCGCGCATTGAACGCGCCGGTCAGGGCAACCTGCCAGCGGCCCGACCACGCCGCATCATGCCGGCAGGTCACATCGAAGCGCGTGCTATTGGCGCCGACGGTGACCTCGCCGAGCCGCCAGTCGCAGCGCTCGTCCTGCCCGAACAACTGCACCTGCGTATGCGCATCCGCGGCCACCGCCCGTGCCCGTGCGTCGTCGCCGTTGGCGACGAGCAGTCCGTCTCCCGGGATCAGCACCGCCATGTGCCGGAACGCGCGTTCCACCTCCTCGACCGACGCGAAGATGTCGGCGTGATCGAATTCGATGTTGTTGATGATCGCGATGTCGGGATGGTAGTGCACGAATTTCGAGCGCTTGTCAAAGAACGCCGTGTCGTACTCGTCGCCCTCGCTGACGAAGACGGCTTCCGCCGGCACCTGCGGCGCGCCCGGTTTCCCCGTCCCCGGTGCGGCGGGGCGACATCCCTCCCCGAAATTCACCGGGATTCCCCCGATCAGAAATCCCGGCCCCCGGCCGGCGCATTCGAGCACCCATGCCGCGAGCGAGGCCGTCGTGGTCTTGCCGTGCGTGCCGGTCACGACCAGCGACGTCGCGCGGCCGATCAGGCGTTCGCCCACGAGCGCGGCCATCGACGTGTGGCGCAGCCGCGCGGTGAGCACCGCCTCGAGTTCGACATTGCCGCGGCTGATGGCGTTGCCGATCACGAAGAGGGGAGGGGGGATGCCTGCGGCATCGGCCTCGTCGCAGGCGGCGGTGATGTGTGTGGCGTCGAACGACGCGTGGTAGATGACGCCCTCGTCGTCGAGGAAGCCGCTCATGGGCGGATACACGCCCGCGTCGCTTCCGCGCACGTGTGCGCCCGTGCGGCGCAGGGCCGCGGCCACCGAAGCCATGGCCGTGCCGCCGATGCCGATGAAGTAGTAGCGATCCATGTCCCCAAGGTAGCATGCTTTTCTGATGTACGGAAAAGCCGTATGTTGCGAAACTTTCCCCGGAGAGGTGCAGGAGTGGCTGAACTGGCACGCCTGGAAAGTGTGTGTGCGGGAAACCGTACCGTGGGTTCGAATCCCACCCTCTCCGCCCGCGATGGCGAAGACCCCCCGGTCTTCGCCATTTTTTCTGTCCGCGCGTGAACCGGCGTATGGGATGCGGGACCTCCCGGCATGCGGCAGATCCGAATCGGCGCATCACTTCGATGCAGATGATCTCCGATTGGAGGAATCTGCTTGATTGGTGCGCTGCAGCTACTTATTTTAGATTATACCGATATCGTATAATAAGCATCGTCCTTATTTTAGGATCGCGACAGTCACGATGAAACGGAGACTCCAAGGCAGATATGTGACCGTATCGACGGTGGGAGAGAAGGTCAGGGCCTTCGTGCCCGCACCGCTGCCACCGAGTCCACCAATAGAGTGGACGCCGGAGTTGCGTATCACGTTTGATCAGGCACTCCTTGCGCTCGGACGACTTGACAGCGTCTCGACCATGCTACCGGACCCCTCCCTATTCCTGTACATGTATGTCCGCAAGGAGGCGGTGCTGTCTTCAATGATCGAGGGGACCCAATCCTCACTGTCCGATCTGCTGCTGTATGAATTGGATCAAGTTCCGGGCGTACCTCTCGATGACGTTCGGGAGGTCAGCAGCCATGTCGCTGCCCTCAACCATGGGTTGCAATTGCTCGAAGAGGGGCTGCCGCTGTCGCTGCGGATGATCCGCGAAATGCACGGCGTGTTGCTGGCCAACGGTCGTAGCAGCGGACAGACCCCGGGTGAGTTCCGGCGCAGTCAGAACTGGATCGGTGGCACCCGGCCCGGTAATGCAGCGTATGTTCCCCCACCGGCAACGGAAGTGCCGACGTGCATGAACGCACTCGAACTGTTTCTCCATGACCAGCCGGAACCGACGCCGGTGCTGCTCAAGGCAGCGCTGGCGCATGTGCAATTCGAGACGATTCACCCGTTTCTCGATGGCAACGGCCGTCTGGGACGCCTCCTGATCGCACTGTTGTTGTGCGAACAAAAGGTGCTGCGTCAACCGATGCTCTACCTCAGCCTCTATTTCAAGACGCATCGCTCGCTGTATTACCAACTGCTCGACAATGTGAGAGTGCATGGTGACTGGGAGACCTGGCTTCACTTCTTTGTCGAGGCGGTCATTGCGACTGCGACCCAGGCGACCGAGACGGCACTGCAGCTTTCCGATCTGTCGAGTCAGGATCGCGACAAGATCAGCGGTCTTGGTCGGGCGGCAGCATCCACGCTGCAGGTTCACCATGCCCTGTTGCTGCACCCCATTGCCACGTCCGGCTCGCTGGTTGCGAAGACAGGGCTCACTTCGGCCACGGTCAACAAGGCTCTCGTGCATCTGGAGAAGCTCGGTATCATCACGGAGTTGACCTCTCGGAAACGCAACCGCCTCTTCAGTTATGCGAAGTACATCGAGATCATGAATCGTGGTACGGAACTGCCAGGCAGGCGCCCCGCTGCTCCGGTCATTCGGTCTTGAGGAGACGATATGGTACGTAGCCACTCCGGAGGTTTCATGCAACGCACCTTTGCCCTCATCGTGCTGCTGGCAACTGTTGCCGGCAGTATCTGTGCACAGACATCGTCACCGTCGTTTCAGAAGCACGGTGTGCATGCGGAGCATGTCCTCACCAGCGAGCTGCTCACCTTCTTTGGCGGTAGTGGTACTGAAGAAGAGAGCTATCTCTCGCGCATCCTGTACGATGAGAAGCGCGATCATGTCATCATTGTCGGCTGGACCCGGGAAAGGGATCTGCCTGCGACGCCGAATGCGCGGCAGGGGAACAAGCAAGGCTGGATGGACGGGTATATCGCCGTGTTCGACGCCGAATGCACGCGCCTGATTTATTCCAGTTACATCGGAGGCTCTGGCGATGACTCGATAGCCGATGCTGTCATCCTCGACGAAGACAGGGTTTTTGTAGCGCTGAGCACGACATCGCCAGACCTTCCCACCATCGGCACCAGGTTCGGTTCCGCACATCACGGTGAGAAGGATGTGTGGTTCGCTTCCATGAACCTTGATGATTACCGCATCCTGGAGTCAGGGTACTTTGGAGGGCGTGAACGCGAGCATGTAAACGAGATGCTGCGTCTTTCCGATGGTCGTGTCGTGGTGGTCGGTGCGAGCATGTCGTCGGATCTTCCTATCACTGCCAATGCGTTTCAGAAGATGGGCGGAGCTGATGGGAATGCATTCCTCATCGTCTTCGATACATCTCTGGCGCTGCAATTCTGCAGCTACCATGGGGGCCGGACTGATGAAGACGGCTCAGATGGCAGACTGGCGGAAACGGAGCATTACATCGTCTTCACCGGCGGGACATGGTCGTACAACATGCCGGTGACCGCGAACGCATATCAGCCAACATACGCAGGTGGTGATGCGTACCTTGTGGCGGTATCGAAGGACAGCATGCGACGGGTATATTCGACCTTTCTTGGGGGATCCTACCTCGACATGGTCTGGGACTGCAT
>JAEYUG010000110.1 GCA_023432805.1 Bacteroidota bacterium
GGCTCTCTCACGCAGGAGCACGCCTCCATCGGCATGTCTTCAATACACCACGCAAACGCGTCACGCAGCAACATGTGATTTTCACCCACCCTGAACACTGCCCGGTCAGACTAAGTTAGCGCCTATGAGGACGTCCACCGACCTTTCAAGTGGACGAGGACGTCCACCGACCTTTCACAACTTGGTTATCCGGCTTGTTCGATCTTGGCCCAGGTGTCGCGGAGGCCGACGGTGCGGTTGAAGACGGGACGCCCGGCCGATGAGTCGCGCGAATCGACGCAGAAGTAACCGAGACGCTCGAACTGGTACCGCGTGCCCGGTGCGGCCGCACCCAGCGAGGGCTCGACAAGCGCATCCGTGATCACCTCGAGGGAAGCGGGATTGAGGAAGTCCTTGTACTCCTGTCCCTCACGCGCGGCGTCGGGATCAGGCACGGTGAAGAGGCGGTCGTATGCACGCACCTCCGCACGCACGGCGTGACGCGCGCTCACCCAGTGGATGGTGCCCTTGACGCGGCGTCCGCTCTGGTCGCTTCCGCTGCGTGTGGCGGCGTCGTACGTGCAGTGCAGCTCGACGATCTCGCCGGAGGCATCCTTCACGACATCCTCACACTTGATGATGTATCCGTAGCGCAGGCGTACTTCGTTGCCGGGGTAGAGGCGGTGGAATTTCTTCGGGGGATCTTCGCGGAAGTCGTCGCGCTCGATGTAGAGCTCGCGCGAGAAGGGCACGAGGCGCGTGCCGGCGGAAGCGTCCTCCGGGTTGTTGATCGCCTCCATGTGCTCGACTAGGTCGTCGGGATAGTTGGTGATGACGACCTTGAGGGGACGCAGCACGGCCATGGCGCGGAGGGCGCGTTTGTTGAGGTCCTCGCGGATGCAGAATTCGAGAACGGCCACGTCGACGGTGCTCTCGGTCTTCGCCACGCCGATGCGGTCGGCGAAGGCGCGGATGCTCTCAGGGGTGAAGCCGCGGCGACGCAGGCCGCTGATGGTCGGCATGCGGGGATCGTCCCATTCCTGCACGTAATTGTTCTTCACGAGCTCGAGTAGCTTGCGCTTGCTCATGACGGTGTAGGTGAGGTTGAGCCGCGCGAATTCGATCTGCTGGGGATGGTAAATCTCGAGTTCGTCGAGGAACCAGTTGTAGAGCGGACGGTGGTCTTCGAATTCCAGCGTGCAGAGCGAGTGGGTGATGCCTTCGATCGAGTCGCTCTGGCCGTGCGCGAAGTCGTACATCGGGTAGATGCACCAGTCGTCTCCCGTGCGGTGATGCGTGGCGCGCAGGATGCGGTAGAGCACGGGGTCGCGCATGTTGAGGTTCGCCGAGGCCATGTCGATGCGTGCGCGCAGCACGCGCGTGCCGTCGGCGAATTCGCCCGCGCGCATGCGGCGGAAGAGGTCGAGGTTCTCTTCGATGCTGCGGTCGCGCCAGGGGCTCGGGGTGCCGGGGGCGGTGAGGGTGCCGCGCGTGGTGCGGATCTGGTCGGCGGTCTGGTCGTCGACGTAGGCCTTCCCCTTCGTGATGAGCTTTTCGGCGTAGCCGTAGAGGGTCTCGAAGTAGTCGGAGGCGTAGAAGAGGCGGTCTTCCCAGTCGAAGCCGAGCCAGCGCACGTCTTCCATGATCGAGTCGACGTACTCCTGCTCTTCCTTGATGGGATTGGTGTCGTCGAAGCGGAGGTTGGTGAGGCCGCCGAATTCCTGCGCGATGCCGAAGTTCAGGCAGATGCTCTTGGCGTGGCCGATGTGGAGGTAGCCGTTGGGCTCGGGCGGGAAGCGGGTGTGGACCCGGGTGTGCTTTCCGGAGCGGAGGTCCTCGCGAATGATCGTGCGAATGAAGTGGGAGGGAGCGGCGGTGCCGGTCTCATCGGTGTTCGGCGCGGGGGTCTCGTCGGCCATGGTCTTTGTCGTCGGGAGGAGGTGGATTCTGATTCAACCTCACAATATACGGAAATCGCATGGCAATGGGGGGATGCCAATGGACGGGCGGCATCTCGCCGCCAGAATGGTCGGTGGACGTCCTCGTCCACCCAGCACCCACTGAACATTCGTCAAGAGTGGACGAGGACGTCCACCCTCCTTTCACAAGGCGATGCTGAGGGTGGCGCGGAGGATGACAAGGGACTTGTCGGGGATCGAGCGTGAATCGATGCGGTTCACCGGCGGACATTTGGTGCGGATGATGCTTCCCCACGACATGCGCGCCGTCAGATCGAGGGCGGTGGACTCGCCGATGCGGAATCCAACGCCGATTCCTGAAAACATGTGATCGCGCGCGTTCCTCTGAATGACATCCTCACCACAGGCGTACATGTAGGAGCCGAACTCGTCGGTGTAGGCTTCCCAGCTGAGGAAGGCCTGATACCAGACGCCTCGACCGGGAGCGTGGATGAGCGCGAGGTCCACCTGGGGGAAGGTGGTGGTGCCGATACCGACGGCGGGGCGGATGATCCACGCCGATTCGGGAGCGGCGGCATCGAGCCCGATGCCGAACATGAGCTGCACGGCAAGGGATGCGCCGTAGGTCTTCGAGGGCACGTAGTAGAGTGGGATGCCGAAGTCGAAGCCGAGACGCCATCCCTCGACGCCCCGGGCGCGGTCGCGGCGGCGGAGCGCGTGTTGTTCGTCGATGTGTGTGCGCAGGGACTGGTCGAGATCGTCCGGCGCCGAGGTCGGTGATGACGGGCGCAGTTCGGGCGGCATTGTGCCGCGGGCCGTTACCTCGCGCTTGATCTGCTGGCGGCGCAGCACGGGGTGGGACTCGAGCGCGACGTCGGTGTCGATGCCTCCGAGCAAGTTCAGCACGCCGCCGAGCAGTCCGGCGGGCGCCGCGAGCGCTGCCGCAAACAGGATCGTCTTGCCGGGATCGCTTTCCGCGAAATCGTAGTACGTTCCGGTGTTGGTGGTGTAGGCCAGGTTGGTGAGGACCACGGAGAGCGCCACGGTTGCGACGCCCCAGGAGATGAGGAATCCGTAGGTGAAGCCTGCGGTGCGCTCGTAGTGGAATCCGCGCAGATCGCGCATGGACAGCAGCACGGGGGCACCATACTGCACGCTGTCGGTCGAATCCGTCAGCTGCGGTAGCGCGATCACCATGCTGTCAGCGAGTCCGATCAGCCGCAGCGCGAGCGTGTCGCGTGCTGCTGCATCGGGCTGCAGGGTCGTTGCTGGTACGGTAACGAGGATGTGGGTGTCGTCGTGCGCGAGCGGCCGTCGCGGCAGCATGATGTTCTCGCGCACGAGGGATGCGCGCGTGGCGGCTTCCCCCTTCGGGCGGGCGACGAGGTCGCGGAGGTCGGCGTGCTCATATGTGTCGAGCACCTGGCGCAGCTGTATCGCCTGCGCGTGGGTGATGCGCACGGTGGTATCCGTCGCGCCTGTGCGCGTGATGAGGAAGGTGAGGGAGCTGTCGGTTTCGAGTGCGACGCGGGCGGAGTCGAAGGTTGGGATGTCGGGGAAGAGCCCAAAATAGAGGCGCTCGTAGGCGTCGATCGTCGGTCCCGTACGCAGACCGGCATCCTGCTGCGCCCGCACCATCGGAAGCCACCCGAGCATGCAGCAGAGGAGGAGGATCGACCGGACGGTGGACGTCTTCGTCCACCCTGCGCACACTAAACAATCGTCAAGAGTGGACGAGGACGTCCACCCTCCTTTCCTATACGTTGTCACAGATCCCTTCGCGCTATGGTCACTGGTGCATGTAATGTACGGAAGTTACCCCCCTCTCGAACATGCAAGTCCGCACGCCGATAACGGACGGGTGGTGTCTCGCTACCTGCTCAATCCACGATGCGCCAGGAGAGTGTGATGCGTACGATGTGGAGGTGATACCGGCCGGGGTTGTCCGGGTCGATGGAGGTACTCCACTCGGTCAATCCGGACTCTTCGGGCGTGCCGCGGATCACGAGCTTTGGCACCGAGAACCGGTAGGTAATATCGAGCGCGGCCCGAGTCCCGACGCGAAAACCGAGGCCGCCACCGGCAAACAGATTGTCGCCGAACTCGGGCTGCCGCACGATGGATTCGCGCAATTCCCATCCATCGCTGGCACTCTGGTCCAGATGCTCGAGTGCGAGTCCGCCATGTATCCAGGCATCCGCCGAGAAGGAAAAGACAAATGCACCCTCGACATAGACATAGAGGGGGAACCCGGCACCGGCGCCGATGCGGTACATCCACGGACCTGCGTCGCGGCCAGTCAACGTTCCCGCCAGATGGGCATGCACACCGATCGGCACATTGTACGATGAGATCCTGCTCTCAAAGGCGTGCATCCCGTAGTCGATACCGAGATGAACGCCGCCAACCGCCGGCGTCGTACGAAGGAAGTGCATCTGCTGTGCCTCGCGGAAACTCCGTGCTGCGAGCGTGTCGGCGGCTTCCGCAAGGCGTGGCGGCGCGAGCGCGTGGAATTCTGGTGTAGGTGGATATTGATCCGTCACCATTCCCCTGAATTCGGCCGTCGTGCGCACGGCATCCACACTGGCCGGTACGCGGGTGTCGGAGGATCCCGATGTGAGAACCGTACCTGCAGCGAGGCCTGGAAGAAAGGCGGTTGCCGCAGAGACGTACAATGAGACTGTTGCCAGCGACCAGGGATTGTTCGCGGGCCTCCGGTCCAGGTCATCGAAGAGCTGGCTGAACAGTGGGAAGGCGAACGCCATGCCAACGAGTCCACCACGAATTGCTCCCGGCCACCGGCTTGCGAGTCGTATCCGGCGGGCCGCCACGATGTCCGAAAGAACGGCGGTACGCTGCGTGGGTGCAGGAGACGGCGCGTCAGCTGTCATGTCGATCACGAGTGCATCCCGGACGCTGTCGCGCACGACGGTGACGGGTTCGAGCAGCGCGGTGCTGTCGACGACGCCCACGACGCGATGGTACCGGTCGGATGTATCGGCGAGCGCGACAACGAGGGCGATGTCGCGATCGCGCCAGCTGGTCGAGGGCAGCATGATACCGTCTCGCAGCAGGGGATGCCGCACCTTGTCGAGGGTCGTGGTCTCGAATGTCGCGAGAACGGTGCGCAGCGCGCGTGCAGTGGCGTGCTGGATTCGGAGTGTCGTATCCGAAAATCCTTTTCGTGCGACAGTGACGGTGAGGGAGCTGTCGGTTTCGAGTGCGACGCGGGCGGAGTCGAAGGTGGGGATGTCGGGGAAGAGTCCGAAGTACAGGCGCTCGTAGGCATCGATGGTCGGCCCGGTACGCAGACCCGGGTCGTTCTGCGCGACCGCCATCGGAAGCCATGCGAGCACGCACCAGAGGAGGAGGATCGAACGGACGGTGGACGTCTTCGTCCACCCTGCGCCCACTGAACAATCGTCAAGAGTGGACGAGGACGTCCACCCTCCTTTCCTATACGTTGTCACAGATCCCTCCGCGCTGTGGTCACTGGTGCATGCAATGTACGGAAGTTACCCCCCCCCTCGCGAACATGCAACTGCGGGTGCCGCTCGTTCGCTTTCGTGCTTTTTGCGTAGTTTGGGAGATGCAACAACGCCATGTCATCCGCCTGCACAATGCCGTGTTCTACGCGTATCACGGCAATCATCACGAAGAGCGCCATCTCGGCGGCAAGTTTCACGTCGATGTCGAGATGGAAACGGATTTCACCGCCGCCGCCGCGCACGACAGTCTCGGCGAAACGGTGAACTACGAATTGGTCTACGGTCTCATCCAGGACACGCTCACGATTGAGAAGTTCAATCTGATCGAAACCATCGCGAAACGGATTGCCGACTCCGTGCTCGAGCGTTTTCCTGCTGTGCACGCAACAACGGTACGCGTACGCAAGCCGGGTGCTCCCATCAAGGGAGTGCTCGATCATGTCGAGGTGGAGGTGCATGAACGACGCTGAGGGACTCCGCTGTCTCCTCGCGCTGGGCTCGAATCTCGGCGATCGCGCGGCACAGCTTTTGGAAGCCGTGCGCCGCATCGGCGCCACCGACGGCTTCCGCATGGTGGCATCGTCGTCGGTGTATGAGAGCGAGCCCTGGGGCTATACGCCGCAGGGGAATTTCCTCAACTGTGTGATCGACATCCGCAGTACGATTCCACCCGAGGGAATGCTTGCACCGCTCAAACGCATCGAGCGGGCCATGGGACGCACGCACGCGCCACGCAACCATCCCCGCATCATCGACATTGATATCGTGCTGGCCGGTGCCGCCTCCGTGCGCACCGACGAAGTGACCATTCCGCATCCCCGCATGGCGCAGCGCAGATTCGTGCTGCTGCCCTTGTGCGAACTCGCGCCGGATATGCGGCATCCGGTGCTCGGGGCTACGATGCTCGAACTGCTGGCCGTGTGCGGAGATATGGGCCGGGTGCGACGCACGGATATCCGGCCATGAGCCCGTCGGCGAGATGCGCCCGTCCATTGGCCGGTCTTTCATTGAAATCTCGTATTTTCAGGAATGAGTCAGGACATCCGCTATATCGCGATCGAAGGTGTGATCGGCGCCGGCAAGACCAGCCTGGCGCGGCTGCTGCATTCGCGGCTGGGCGGTCAGCTCGTCGTCGAACAGTTCGAGGAGAATCCCTTTCTCGCCCGCTTCTACCAGCACCCCGAACGCTATGCGTTCCAGACGCAAATCTTCTTTCTGCTCACGCGCTACAAGCAGCTCCAGAGTCTGGTGCAGCGCGACCTCTTCTCGGAGTATCTCATCTGCGACTACATCTTCGAGAAGGACAAGATCTTCGCCCACCTGAATCTACAGGACGACGAACTCCACCTCTACGACATGCTCGTGGCGAGCATCGAGCAGAACCTGGTCAAACCCGACCTCGTCGTGTACCTGCAAAGCGGCGTCGACCGGCTCATGCAGAACATCCGCCAGCGGGGACGTGACTTCGAGAAGTCCATCTCACGTACCTATATCTCCGACCTCACCGACGCCTACAACTACTTCTTCTTCCGCTACAAGGGTGCGCCGCTGCTGATCGTCAACACCACCGACATCGACTTCGTCAAGCACGAAGAGCATCTCGACGAACTCGTGCGCGAAATCCTCAAACCCGACCATGTCGCCATCGAGTACTACACCCCGCTCTCGCGGCTGGGGGAGGGTGCCTGATGCTGCGCCTCATCGTGACCGCCATCATCTTCTTCTTCGTCAGCCGCTGGCTGGCGCGGCTGTTCCCGTCGCGGCAGGCGGGAAGTGCCCGTGCTGCGGGCGAACCCGGTCCCTCGGGCGGCGTCCATGCCGACAGCGGCGCGGGGAAGCCCCGTAGCGAAGCATGGCGTGCGGGCAAGGCCGTCGACGCCGACTTCGAAGACATCACCGGCACGTAGCCTCGCGCGCGCAGACATGGCCCGATTCGAGAAAGCAGTCAAGCGCGCGCTGTTCGGATTCCTCCGACTGTTCATCCATGTGCGCAGAATCGGCGTCATCCCGCGCCAGTCCGTTTCACGCATCCTCGTCGTGCGACAGCACAACCAGCTCGGCGACATGCTCTGCGCCGTCCCCCTCCTCCGCGCCCTGCGCGCCACCTATCCCGACGCCTACATCGCCCTGCTCGCACGCCCCCTCAACAGTGAAGTGCTCCGCGGCGCACGCTGGCTCGACGAGGTCATCGTCTATGACAAGCGGACCTTCCTGAAATCTCCTCTGGAGATCATCCGCTTCGCGCGGTCGCTCAAGGGACGTCAGTTCGACCTCGTGCTCGTGCCCGCCACCGTGGCCATGTCGGTCTCGAGCGACGTGATCGCCTTCTTCTCGGGCGGCAGGCGGCGCGTCGGTCCCGGCAGCCTCGCCGGCAAACGCAACATCACGGGCTATCTCTACAACGTGCGCGTCGAACTCGACTGGCAACGCGATCCCACCACGCATCAGACCCAGCGCAATCTCGACATCGCCTCGATGCTCGTGCTCGAGGATGTCTCGCGGGAACTGGAAATCGGGTTTTCGGATGAGGAACTCCAAAAAGGACGCGACGTCCTCGCCGGGCGGCGCGAGGGACGCGACCTCGTCGTGGGGTTCCATCCCGGCGCGGCGAAGATCCCGAACCGGTGGGATGCCTCGCGCTTCGCGGAAATCGCAAACCGGTGTGCGGAAATTCACGGCGCGCACATCGTCATTACGGCTGGACCCGACGACGACGAACCCCTCCGCGAAATGACGCTCAACCTCGCCAACGAGCACACCATCATGCAGAACGAGCCCATCCGTTTCGTGGCGAGCGTGCTGCGCGCCTGCGACCTGTACGTGACCAACGACACGGGCATGATGCATGTCGCCGCGGCGACCGGCACGCCGACCCTGTCGCTGTTCGGGCCCACCGATCCCCTGCAGTGGGCGCCGCCGGGCGGGCAGCATCGCTTCATCCTCGGGACGAATGGAAGCGTCGACGCCATCGGTGTCGAAAAGGTCTGGCAGGTCGTCGAGCACATGCTGGCAGAACGGCGTGCGCCCGAGCGCGCCATCGCCCCAGACCCGACCCC